>RFKI01000298.1 GCA_003694355.1 Bdellovibrio sp. | reverse complement strand
TCCGAGAACAGTATGGGTCTTGATATTTTCTCCAGAAAACCCAGGTAAACACTCCAAATAAGAGTCAAAAGTGTTAATTGTGGCTTCCTCAAATTCACAAAAGTCCATTTGAGAGCCAGATCGGATAATAGTTGCTAAAGCTTTTCTATGAAAGACATTAAGGTCTTTAGGGAGGCGTACTCCTATGGTCATTTTCATATCAAAAAGAGTTTCAGAACTGTCTGCAAGTTGTCTTAAAACTTGGTTGATTTGTTCCAATTGGCTTTCCACATGGGGGAGAGGAATCTCTTTTCCCATTCTTTTCGCATTTAACAAATTTCTTTTTTTCTCCAATTGTCGGACGACTGGCTGGATCTCTCGAGCTTTTAAGCGAAGACAAATATCCATAGGGTAGGGTAGAGAGGTAATCGCCTGTATCATTCCCAGTTCTGTAAATCTCTCAGGAAGCTTTTTAAGTTCTAGTGCTTTGAAAGAGTCTTCATTGATTAAAAGATGGTCGGCTTCTATTTTAATAGAGGGCCACTCTGGCTCTTGTTCTTCTGAGGCCGTTAAATCATAAGAACTTATAAAGATCTCTTGTTCGATTTCTCTTTTATTAAGAGCTTT
Organism: Bdellovibrio sp.; assembly: GCA_003694355.1. Lineage (GTDB taxonomy): Bacteria > Bdellovibrionota > Bdellovibrionia > Bdellovibrionales > UBA1609 > J124. The sequence goes on along the minus strand of RFKI01000298.1, from coordinate 3,946 downwards.
TATGTCAAACCCGAAGGATGCTAGCTGAGACTTTATCAAGTTTCTTTTTTCATGATATTCTGAAGCTTCTAATTTTTCTGCAACCCAGAAACAAATAAAAATTTTTTGAGAAAGCAGGTGGGGAGGCATTTGGCTCATCTCTTTTACCTGATTTGCTAAGCGATCAAGCAGGATTCTTCTGCCATACATGTTGTCCGAAAGAAAGGATTGTTTTAACTGCTCTTCCACCCATTGGGCAAATTCCACTCGTTTTCTAAAAATAATTTGTATTTCTTCGCCATTTGACCATTGAAGAGCACTTCGCCATTCATTATGAAGTGTTTGTAATTCACTTTCTGTAAAAAGAGAGTGATCCACTCCATCAGCTTCAAAGAGAAACCCTGTTTGATGTTCAGCAATGAGCACCCCATCATCTGTAACCTTATTGGCATGAAAAAAGTCTTTTAAGAAAGACACTTTTGATTTCGATGGTTCTTGTTTAAACAGTTTTAGAAGCTTCTTCATTTTTGGGTTTCCTTCTTCTCTGTTTCCAAAACTAAAAGCTTGCTATAGAGATGGCTTGGCAGTTGAAAAAAACGAAGAAGTCGTTTCCCAAAATAGTCTCCTAAAGAACGCCTCATCCAATAAAACCCAATGGCAAAAATAATGGTGACTAAAAAAGCCCAAGCTCTCGAGGCATCAAATAGGTTGAGTACTTCTTCTCCAAGCACAAAAACAACCACAAGGAAGATGAGTTCAGGAATACTGAAACCTAGAATTTGAAGAGGTTGATCTAAATTTCTGTACACAGGGGACCGCATTTATAAACTCCTCATATCACTCGAAAAAACGAGAGTGTTTGGCTTTAGCTGAAATAGTTAATAATTAAGTAAGCTGCATTCACAACCACTAAGCCAACAATCCCATAAATGAGCCGAGTGAGCCCACTCCCCTCTCCTTTAGCAATAAGAAATCCTGACCAAACAATAAAACCAACAATAATGAGGTTTACAATGCGTATCAGATCATTGATGGTTTCATTGATTTTTCCTTCCAGTCCACTTTGTGCCCATGCTGGAAAATGAAAGAAAATAGCAAGCCCGATAAAAGTAAGAAAAGCAAGAGCAAGAGAGGTTTTAAAATTGATATTTTTCATTTTGACACCCATTTACCAAAAACGTTCTGCTTCCAAAATGAAGGTCCATTTCTAAGCTGAGATGACATAACCATTTGTCAAGCCAATCATCCTTTGCTGAATCGAACCCATCATTTTGCGACGCATAATGTTTTTATGCTGTAAGTCATTCAAAGTCAATAAGAAGAGGCTCTTTGAGGGGTTGGAGAAGGTAAAACTTTCAAAGGGTCTACAGGCAGTTTATCTTTTAAAACTTCAAAGTGAAGGTGGACTCCTGTGGCTCTGCCTGTTTGTCCCATGGCTCCAATCACTTCGCCTCTTTCAACCCGTTCTCCCGTTTTGACATATAACTTGTTGAGATGGGCATACAAAGTGGCCCAGTGGGCATTATACTCCAGTAATATCATGCGACCGTAACCTTTAAAGCCCGTTCCTGCAAAAACAACAACTCCAGAGTGAGCGGCATAAATAGGGGAATTCAGGTGGCCTGTAAGGTCCAGGCCATCGTGGAATGAGCTAAAGCCCCGACTGATATGAATAGAGCTCACAGGCCAAATGAGGCGAGGAGAGAGTGTTGATGCGTTTTCCATAGACTTGTCATGAGCATAAGGCCGTTCTGGGGTATAAGGACCCATGACTCTCAGAGAGGAGCAGCCTATGAGGGCCCCCATTAGGAGAGAGAAGGTTATTGATATAAAGGAAACTCTTGGCATAACTGTGTGACTGCCTTTCGGATGGCTGAGTGATCTTTGTGTGGGTTGGAAATCACCTCAGCAATCCATTGGGCAATTTGTTCCATTTGAGGTTCTTTCATGCCTCTTGTGGTGAGCGCGGGAGTTCCGATACGAAGGCCACTTGTTACAAAGGGGCTTCGTTTTTCATTGGGAACGGTGTTCTTGTTAACCGTGATTCCTACTTTTCCTAACAGGGCTTCAGCCTCTTTGCCTGTGATATCTTTGGAGCTCAGATCAATGAGCAAAAGGTGGTTGTCTGTACCGCCAGTCACCAAATCAAACCCTTCTTCCTTAAGTACAGAGGCAAGAGCTTTAGCGTTTTTTAAAACTTGTTCAATGTAGGTTTTAAACTCTGGCTGAAGAGCTTCTTTAAAGGAAACCGCTTTGGCCGCAATCACATGTTCAAGGGGCCCTCCTTGAATGCCTGGAAAAATTTTGGAGTTAATTTTTTTTGCAAGATCCTCTAGATTGGTGAGGATGAGTCCTCCTCGAGGGCCTCTTAAAGTTTTGTGAGTGGTACTGGTTGTAAAATGGGCATGAGGAAGAGGGGAAGGGTGAGCTCCCGTTGCAATCAAGCCAGCAATATGGGCCATATCCACCATAAGATAGGCGCCAACGCTCTCTGCAATTTCTCGAAACTTTTTAAAATCAAGAGTTCGAGGGTAGGCACTAAAGCCTGCAATAATCATTTTGGGTTGGTGTTCTTCTGCCAGTCGATAAATTTGTTCATAATTGATTAAATGAGTCTCTGGGTCCAACCCATAGTGAACAGCTTTAAAAAGAAACCCACTGAAATTAACAGGAGATCCATGTGTAAGATGTCCTCCATGACTCAGGTCCATACCCAATACGGTGTCTCCAGGCTTTAAGGCGGCCAGATAGACGGCCATATTGGCCTGTGACCCTGAGTGAGGTTGAACATTGGCATAATGACACTGGAAAAGCTTTTTAGCGCGCTCAATGGCTAAAGATTCAATGGTGTCCACATGTTCGCACCCTCCATAATATCTTTTTTGGGGGTAACCTTCAGCATACTTATTGGTGAGCACCGAGCCTTGGGCCTCCATAACCGCTTTGGAAACATAATTTTCTGAAGCGATCATTTCCAGGTCAAACTCCTGGCGTTGTTCTTCTTGGTAGATGGCTTTTGCCACTTCTGGATCTATTTGCTCAAGTTCTTTCATAAGCTATTCCTTTGAGTTGATGGGGGCGCTTAATTTTTCCACACGCCGTTGATGGCGGCCTCCTTCAAAAGGTGTTTGCAGAAAAGTATCTAAAATGTTCACGGCTTCTTCGGGCTTAAGAAGGCGCCCTCCTAGGCATAAGATATTGGCATTATTATGAGCGCGAGCTAGTTTGGCCACTTCTTCGTTGTAGCAGAGGGCGGCTCGCACAAAGGGCCATCGGTTGGCTCGAATGGCCATACCTTGTCCACTGCCGCAAATTAAAACTCCTTTTGTGGTTTCAGGAGCTTTTGAGACTTTCTGAGCCACCAGGTCGGCATAGTCAGGATAGTCCACTCGTTCTTCAGAGTGGGTGCCCAGGTCTTCCCATTCATAATTCACGTGATTGATTAAAAATGTTTTTAGAGCAAAACCAGCGTGATCTGAGGCAATATAAAGGGGGGCAGACATAAGAGCTCCTTCTATACCTTTGAAAATACAAGACAAGCATTTGTGCCCCCAAAACCAAAACTGTTATTAAGGGCATGTTTAATTTCTTTTTTTCTCGCCACTTGGGGCACAAAATCCAATTGACAGCTTTCTGAAGGGTTTTCCAAATTGATTGTAGGGGGGATAATGCCTGTTTCGAGAGCTTTAATACAAAAGACAGACTCAATGGCGCCGGCCGCTCCCAAGGTGTGTCCTGTACAGCTCTTGGTACTACTAACTAGTACATCGGGAGCGTTTTTCCATATGTTCTGGATGGCCAAAGCCTCCTGTTCATCCCCAGCTGGAGTGCTTGTTCCATGGGCATTAATATACCCCACATCTTCTGGTGATAGTTGAGCGTCTTCCAGAGCTTTTTTCATAGCCACTCCCGCAAATTTCCCCTCTGGAGCTGGGCTTGTCATATGATAGCCATCACTGGAAACGCC
>RFKI01000297.1 GCA_003694355.1 Bdellovibrio sp. | reverse complement strand
TTGTAAGCCAGCATCCAGAAGCCTCATGCCTCCTCCAGAAAAAACGCAACGTTTGAATAAGTCCAGTGCCACGCCCTTATTGAAAGAACTTCGTCCGCAGCTGGATGTGGTATTTGTTTTGGATAACTCAAGGAGCATGGAGGGAGAAATTCACTCTCTTCAAGAAAACATTCAAAAATTCATTAAGGGCTTAGAGGGACAAAAGGGGCTTGTGGATTATCGGATTGGTGTGATTTTAACTTATGACTCCACAAGGTATGGGTCGGTGGTTCAGAAAAGAACCCGAGAAGGGGAGCTCTTGTATTATGACAAGGGAGAACCTGTTCCTGTGGATCAACTGGGACATCGGTTTGTGACAGAGGAAAATGTGCAATTGTTAAAAGAGGTTTTTTCTCAGATCGATATTTCCTTTGTGTCAAAGGATGACCCCCAGGCCAAAGACCCTCTGCAAAGGTATGCTCGAGGTCCGGAGAAAGAGGAGTTCTTCTCACCCCTTTTGGCCTTTTTAGGAGATCCTGAAAACACTACGGCGTCTGTACAAAAGCTTTCTTTTTTACGTCCGCAAGCCCACTTGGCTGTGATTATCGTCACAGATGCAGATGACAGTTCCAAAGATACTGCAGGAAATCTCTACTCTGTAGAGCGTGTGATGAAAACGCTCTCTCAGGCAAAGGGCGGAGACTGGTCCAAGCTTTCGCTTTATGGAGTCCTCTGTCCTTTAGGGGATGAAGGTTCTGAGTGTCGTAAGTTTATTCCAGGGGGACGGGGAGAAGAGGCAGAGTCCATAAGAATCCGTGCCTTGATTCAAAAGGTGGCTCGTCATAAGAGACAGAAGCCTGTTATTTTGAATTTGAAATCAGGATCCTGGGGACAAAAGCTTTCCCTTATTTCCACACGAATTCGTGGTGAAGTTTTAAAGCAGGATCGTCGGATTGTTTTAGAAAAGCCCATAAGGGTTAAAAAGCGTCTAAAAAACGGAAAGATCGTTTTAGATATTCAAGTCAAAATTGGAGAAGTGGACATTACGAACAGAAAAGGTGAGCTCTGGAATTATCAAGCCTCCACAAACACCGTGGTGGTGTATGCAAAGGCTTTAAAAGAATTAAAGGGTATTTCGGAAGATAGTGTTGTGACCCTTTCCTATACGCCAGTAGACCCTCAAAGTCCCTTGGCTCGCCCTGTTCAGTGAAATCAGGTTAAAGGGGGGCGAGGATTTTAAGAGGCAATGTTTTTTGAAAGCCTTGACCTTGAAACTGAATATGGATTTGTGACGGAAGGTCTTTTTGTTTTTGAAACTCCAGAAAAAAGGGCACTTTCTTGTTTTCATTGGCCTTTAAAGGTAAGGGGTTAAAGGGAAAAATGAGCTTTACATGGGAGGGGGCTTTAAGCAAGGAAACCTGTAACTGGGTGTCTTTGTTGGTTTGGTTTTTGATATAAAGATTAAAATGGTTCAAATAGGTGTTTTTTTGGTTAGCCACTTTTTTGTAAGGGAGATCATGCGAGCGAACAATGGAGATATTGAAAGCTTCTCTTCGGGAAAGGCCCACTCCCAGTCCCACCACCATCAGAAGAATCAAGGTGAGGTAAATAAAGGCTCTGGGGCGCCAGTAGGTTTTGGGTTGGCCTTGCATTTCTGCTTCGGAGCTGTAACGAATCAACCCACGCGGTTTTTTCAATTTGGTCATCACTTCATCACAGGCATCAATGCAGGATGTGCAGGCGATGCACTCCATTTGAATGCCGTTGCGAATATCAATGCCCGTGGGGCATACGTTCACACATTTAAAACAGTCCACACAGTCGCCCTGCTTGTGAGGGTCTTTCCCTCTTCGAGGTTCTCCTCGTTTTTCATCATAGAGGACAGCCAGAGAGCGAGAGGTCATCAAAACGGATTGAAAACGGCCATAAGGACAAACAATGATGCAAAACTGTTCCCGGAACCAGGCAAAATCAAAAAGCACCAACCCTGTGGTCACTAAAATGAAAAGAAAACTGGTCCAGTTTTCTTTGGGCGAGGAGGTGACCATTCCTATGAGGCGTTCAGCTCCCACAAAGTAGGCCAGAAAACTGTGTGTGAGAACGAGGCTTGTGAGAATAAAAAGAGTCCACTTTAAGGTTTTCTTAAAAACTTTTTGGGCTGTCCAGGGGGCTTGATCCAATTTGCGGCGTTTTATATGAGACCCTTCCACCCATTTTTCAATTCTTCTAAAAACGCCATCAATAAAAACCGTTTGTGGGCAGGCCCATCCACACCATACCCGTCCCCACACGGCTGTGACAAAGGCCAGCCCCAGGGTGAGAATCCCTAAAACAAAAAAGATAAGAGGGGCATCATGGGCATATAGAGTGAGTCCGAAAAAGGTAAACTCCCTTTTCGGAAGGTCTAGCAGCAGCGCCTGCTTTCCATGGATATGAATCCATGGAAGTCCCAGAAAAATAAGAATTAAAATCACCTGCACTCGGGTGCGGTATGCACGAAAACGCCCGCGAGGCATGGCCGGGTAAAGGGGGATGCGGCCCCCTTTACTATCCAGGGTTGACAGTCGATCTGTTGGAACGGGTTTAGGCATTAGTATTTCTTTCCTTGAGGGGCTTTGGCGTGGGGTGGATTTGTACCTCTGAGGCTAAAGACAAAGGCGGCAAGTTTTTTTCTTTTGTCTTGGGAGATCACCTCTCCCCATGGAGGCATGCCTTTGGAAGGAACTCCACTTGAGATCACCTTATAAATGGCCAAGGGCGTGCCATCTCCATGAAGCCAGTAGGCATCGGTTAAGTTCGGGCCAATAGCTCCTTCCCCAGCCTGCCCATGGCAGCTAGAGCATTTTTCATGGAAGAGCTTTTGGCCTTGAGAGAGGACATCTGGTTTTTTCACAAGAGCAAGAAGCTCTTCAGCCGTTGGTTCTTGGGATTGTTGTGCTGTTGCCGGTTTTGCTTTTTTTTGCATTTTTTGTAAATCGGCTTGCAGTTGCTGGGCGGAAGAAGGGCCACCATTAAGTTCATAGTAGTAATAGTAGCCAGCGGCAAAAACAATAGTGGCGTAAAAGATAAAAAGCCACCATCGGGGTAAGGGGTTGTCCAGCTCTCGGATGCCGTCATACTCATGACCTTCAATGAGTTTTTTGTCGATTTCTTTGATGTCTTCACTCATAGTGTCTTCTCCTCTTCTAGAGGCATATTAGCCATTTGTTGATAATGCTTTTGGCGGCGTTTTTGATAGGTCCAAATAAAGATCCCTACAAAAGTGATAAAGAATAAGACAAATGCCAAAAGGGTTAAGTGAATATCTTTAAAATAAAAGGACAAGGCTTCACTCTGCATCTTCGCCTCCTCCCTGTTTGCCCAAGGACTGCAGGTAGGAGATTAAAGCCACAATTTCCTTATCGGCATAAGCAGAGGTTGCGTTAGGAACCCCTTGTTCTTCCAGACGGCGCGCCACTTCTTTAGCTTCTTTTTCAGCCAGAATATCAGCCTGAGCCACTTCGTCATCGGAGTAGGGTACTCCCAACATTTTCAGCACCGAGAGTTTTTTTCTTAAGGACATAAAGTTGGTGTTTTTCTCAGCCAACCAAGGGTAATTGGGCATAATGGACTGAGCAATCACGTCCCGAGGATTGAGAAGATGTTTGAAGTGCCAGAGGTCGGGATACTTGCCGCCCACACGGGCCAAGTCGGGTCCTGTTCGTTTGGAGCCCCACTGGAAGGGGTGATCATAAATGGATTCCGCAATGGTCGAGGCTTTTCCAAAACGTTTCACATCAAAAGAGAGCTTTCGAATCATTTGAGAATGGCAAACATAACAGCCTTCTTTAATGTAAATATCTCGACCAGCTAATTGCAAAGGCGTGAGCGGTTTGGTGGTGATTTGGTGGCCTGCAATGTACTTGTTCAGGTTTAAAGTGGGATAGATTTCCAAAATAGAGCCCACTAGAATGGCCAAAAGAGTTAGAACGGTGAAGATTGTGGCCATGCCTTCCAGCCAACGGTGTCCATGATCTTTTTGGGCTTTCACAGCAGCCATTTCATTGGTCACCATCACTGTTTGTTCCTGAAGGCCTTGAGAGGCCTGGATGGTTTTGTAGCCATTGTAA
>RFKI01000296.1 GCA_003694355.1 Bdellovibrio sp. | reverse complement strand
CACTTCTACTGGTGGAAATGAATGGATCTCCATTTATGGCAAAAACTTTTTCCCTGGAACTTCTGTAAAAATAGGTTCAGAAAGTTGCCAAAAAACTGTGATCATAAACCCCACGGAAATCCGATGCCTCCTTCCTTATCTACCACCCAATACCTACGATGTGGTTTTAGAATCCCCCTTTGCTACTGGAGATTCTTTAAAATCCGCTTTTACTTACAGTGGGGCCTACCTCGTCATCTTACCTCCTCAAAGTGTGCCCCAAAACACCTCTGCCACAGTGACCATTCAGGCACAAGATGCCAAGGGGGCTTTAGACCCCAGTTTTAATGGAACAGTTACGTTAAATGTAACGGGATCGGCTCTGATAAACGCCAGTTCCAACTCAGAGACACTCACTCTCACCAATGGGGTGGCCACCGCCAGTGTTTCCTCCCCGGCTCAAGAAACCGTGCAACTCAGCCTTTCCAATAACTCCGACATGGACATTAGCAGCACCGAAAGCCTGACTTTTTTATTTCAAAACCTCTCTTCCACCTACTTTGATGGGGTGGATGATTATGCCGATGCAGGCAATGCCCAAACCCTTCTTGGAGGCGCCTCTTTAACTCAAATGACTCTGAGCTTTTGGGTTAAGGCGTCCACAACCGCCAACTATGATGGCCTTTTTGGAGCTGTAACAGACCTCACCAACTGGACGGATTTGTTTGGGGCTTACTGGACGGGAACTTCAGCCATCACCATCGCTCTCAGTTCAAGCGCTGGTGTGGCTTCCATCACAACGCCTGGGTTGCAGGATTTCCGATGGCACCATATTGCTGTCACTTTCGACGGCTCCCTCTCATCCAATCAATTAAAACTGTATCTGGACGGCCTTTTGGAAACAGAAGTCACCACAGTGAATGTGTCTTCTGTGTTCCCCCCCAATGCCAACTTTGAAGTGGGACGTATTTTAGGACCATCTGGAACCCCTCACCTTTATAACTTTAATGGTTACCTGGATGAACTAGCCATTTGGAACAAAGCCCTTTCTGCAGAAGAAATCCTAAGCATCTACAATTTTGAAACCTCCACGGACCTGACTCTTCTGGCAGTGATTACTCCCTGATTCACACCTTCACTGGCCCCGCTCCCTTTGTTGCCATGGTCCGGGTCCATTTTATTGGAGACGTGAATGCCGATGGTTATAATGACATCCTCACCGGCATCCCGAATTTTACCAATGCTGCAGGTAATGTCGCTGGAAAAATTGAAGTTTACTCAGGAAAAGATGGTTCTCTTTTATGGAGCCTCGAAGGCGACAACAGCAGTCAGAGTTTAGGTTTTCACTTAGATGCCCATTATGATTTTAATGGAGATGGCGTGAATGACCTGATTTATGCCGACACAGGAGCCTCTGGAGTGGCCGGAGCCAATACGGGCAAAATTTTTATTCGCTCTGGAGTGAATGGCAGCCTCCTTTACAGCCGTGAGGGCAGTGTAGCAGGCGAGCGAATTGGCCAAGCCATTATCTGGCTTAAGGACTTTAATGGAGATGGAAAAGTGGACTATGCCTACACCCATTACAAAAACGGCAACTCCACTTTCCCACAAGTGTCTGTGTACTCGGGAGCAGATCACAGCCTTCTCTTTAATGTTAGTGGTTATCTCACCAGCTCTAACTTTGGATCTCAACTGTCTGAATTGGGAGACCTGGATGGAGATGGAAACAGTGAGCTTATGGTGGCGGATCCCTCTTATTCCATCTCCACTCAAAAAAGAGGACGCCTTTACATTTATAAATCGTCCCCTTAACTCATCATGGGTTCATCATATGAAGAACCATGTCCTTCATGCGGCAAGAAAAGCCCACTTCATTATCATACCAGGAGAAAACCTTTAAAAAGTGAGAGTCCATCACCATGGTGCTTGGTAGATCCACAATGGAGCTATAGGTGTCACCAATAAAGTCAGAACTCACCAAAGGCGCCCCCTCACAGCGAAGAATACCTTTTAAGTCACCTTCTGCCGCCTGAAGAAGGGCTTCATTCACGGCCTCTTTGGTAACGGCTTTTTCCACACGAGCCACCAAATCCACAAGACTCACATCAGGCGTGGGCACCCGAATGGCCACCCCATCAATCTTGCCCTGAAGCTCTGGAAGAACCTTGCCCACAGCCTTGGCAGCCCCTGTGGATGTGGGAATCATGGATAGGGCTGCTGCACGAGCCCTTCTTAAATCTTTGTGAGCCGCATCCAATACCTTCTGATCATTAGTATAAGAATGAATGGTGGTCATAAACCCCTGAACAATTCCAAAATTTTGATGGATCACTTGAGCCAATGGAGCCAGGCAGTTGGTTGTACAAGAAGCATTGCTGACAATATCGTGCTGATCTGGATTATAAGATTTATGGTTCACCCCGTAAACAACGGTAAGGTCGGCTCCAGGAGCTGGAGCTGAAACCAGAATCTTTTTAGCCCCAGACTTTTTATGCCTGAGCAAATCCTCTCTTTGTTTAAACGCCCCTGTGCATTCCACCACCACATCAACGCCCCACTTCTCCCAGGGAATATTTTCGGGTTCTCTGGTATTTGAAAATGGAATTTCCTTGCCATCCACCCAAAGAGATTGGCCTTCCACATGCACTTCCTTAGGAAAAATCCTATGGGTGCTATCATACTTTAACAAATGAGCGGACTGCTCAAGGCTTCCTATATTATTGATGCCCACAATATCCAGGTCCTCATGAGCATATCGAAAAAAAATACGACCAATGCGACCAAAACCATTAATTCCCACTCTTACTTTTTTCATAATGTTGCTCCCTGTTTTTTAAAATCCTATGACCATTGAATTTTCTTAAAAACCCTCAACGCATTTTTTTTCACCTGTTGAGAAAACGCCTCCTCCTCCATACCCTTTAAAGCGGCCACAAAACGAGCGGTATAGGGCAAAAAAGATGGTGTGTTCTTTTTGCCTCTCATGGGAACCGGGGCCAGAAAAGGGGCATCTGTTTCCACATGGAGCCGCTCTACAGGAAGTCCTTTTACAACATCTTGAAGTTCCGTGGCTTTTTTAAAGGTCACAATACCACTGATGGAAATATCCAGTCCCAACTTTAAAGCTTCCTCTGCTAACCAAGCTGACCCCGTAAAACAATGCAAAACCCCAGAAACCTTGCCGTCAAAGTTTTTGAGGATATCAATAGTGTCTTTTTCAGCCTCTCTTGTGTGAATTTCCACAGGCAAACCTTGTTCCACAGCTAATGCCAGTTGTTCTTCAAAGGCTTTTTTCTGAACGTCTTTGGGAGAGTGCTCATAATAATAATCCAAGCCCGTTTCACCAATGGCCACCACCCAGGGGTGTGCCGCCCGTTCTTCAATCCATTTTTTGATCGACTCGTTCCACTCTGCAGCTTCATGAGGATGGATCCCTAAAGAACAAGCCACTTGTGGAAAGAAAGTTTGTCCCAACTCAAACACCACTGGCAGATCTTTTTGACAAGTGCCAATGGTGATCAAACGATCCACATGCTCTTTTTGAGCGCTTTGAATATTTTCCTGCGGATCTCCTTCCAGCATATTAATATGAGTATGTATATCTATCCAACTGACCTGACTCATACCCCTTCCCTCTGATGAGTTCTCAAATCTTCTATTTGGTGAAGCCATTGATCCATAAATAAGCCTTTATCCCAATGAGAATGCACAGCTTTTTCCAAGTTAATGGCTTGTTGAAAAAACGTCAAAATATCTTCAATAGAAAATGTTTGCACAAAAGCTTGCAGTAAAGACTCTTGATCTTTATGGATGACAGAACAGCCAGGAACCCTTTTTCTTAAAAAGACATCCCTAAAAAAAAGTTGCAACACCTGTGCAGCAAACAGGGCAAACTCTGAGTCACGGATATTTTCTTCCAAAGCGGCATAAGCTTTTCGAGGAGAAGTGGTTTTTAATAATTCCTGAAGAGCCCCAAAAACCACTTGTCGCCACTCTTCTTTTTCCAAGAGGGTCTGAGCCAAATCCATACGACCATGAGCCGCTTCAATCACCCAGTCTGTCCGTTGCAAAAGGCTTTGCAATGTTTTTTTAGGCAAAGTTCCAAAGGGAAACACCTGAGTGCGCGAACGAATGGTGGGCAAAACCCCTGCTTTAGTGGGTGCTAATAAAATAAAATAACTTTCTGGAGGGGGTTCTTCCAGAACCTTTAACAAGGCATTGGCCGCCTGGACATTAAATCGATGGGCTTCATTAATAATAATAAAACGAGCCTTTCCCCAAAGGCGGGAGGAAAAAAATTCTATCATCTGACGACTCTGCTCTACTTGTATGGCTGTTCCCCGAGGCTCCACAAAAAGGATATTTTCATTCTGGTGAAGAGCCACCCGATGACAATTGCCACACTGGCCACAAGCTTCCTGTGAAGAAGATGGATTTTCACAAAGAAAAATTTGAGCCACGGCCCAAGCCATCATTTGCTTTCCCACCCCAGAAGGGCCTAAAAAAAGCATACTGGAAGGCAAACGCTTTTTTTCAATGGCCGTTAAAAGCTTTTTTTTAACAGCATCTTGTCCTTGAATCATGGACATTAAGGCAGCCACTGCTTCTCCTTTAGAAAGTGAACCAACTCCTGATGCAGTTGCTCTGGAGACTTTAAAGCATCCAGGACCAACCACTTTTCAGGCTCCTCATGGGCTTGTTTTAAATAAGACGCCCTCACGCGCTGATGAAAGTCAGTTTTTTCACTTTCAAAACGATCTGGCTCCTGCCCCAAGGTCTTCTGCCTTTTAGAGAGCCTCTGAAATGCGGCCTCTACAGGCAAGTCCAATAACACCCACAAATCTGGCTGCAGCCCTCCCGTTGAAAAGTGATTCAACCATTTAATGTCTTCCTCAGAAATCCCACGTCCTCCCGATTGAAAAGCTAAGGAGCTTGCCGTAAAACGATCACACAAAACCCAGTCCCCCTGCTTTAAATGGGGGCCAATCTTTTTTTCCACATGTTGAGCCCGAATCACCTGATACAGTAAAACCTCTGCCCGAGGGCAGGGAGCTTCTCCTTCCTTACGCAAAAGAAACTGCCGGAGCTCGTCCCCCAATAGCGTCCCGCCAGGTTCTCGAGTCTGAATGTATGAGATGTGAAGATTTTCCAGGGTCTTTGAGAGATTTTGAATCAAAGTGGACTTGCCTGAAGCATCAATCCCCTCAAACGCTAAAAACTTCAAAAACGACCTCCAAGTCCCTGCCACGCTACCATGAGACAAAAAGAAGAATCAAGATAAGGATCCCCCCAGAAGAAAGCGCGCCGCGTCCACGCAAAGCTTTTTAAGCCCAAGAGCCCTTGACCTCTTCATAAAAAAGGTGACAGTTTCTTTGCAAAATGACATATTGATTTTTCTTAATTGGTCAAAAGAAGAGGGAGTTATAAAGTGCTCGCATTTGTCACAGTCATTCATCTATTTATTGCCGTTTTAATTATTTTTCTTGTCCTTATTCAAGACTCTTCGGGGGGTGCTTTAGGATCTCTGGGAGGCTCTTCAGGTGCCAATTCGGTGTTTGGATCTGCTGGAGCGGGAAATTTTCTCACCAAAGCCACAACGTGGGCTGCGATTGTTTTTGCAGCCACTAGCATTTACCTGGCCTATGAAAGCGGCCACCATAAGGGAAGTGTTCTTGATGATCTTTCAGCAACAGCTCCCACCACCATCCAAAAAACAACGCCCACTCAACCAGAAAAACCTGTTAAAAAAAAGCCTGACCAAAAGGAACAAAAACCCTCTCAGGGCCAATAAGCACGTTCTATGAAGAAACAATATGTTTTTATTTTATCAAGTCTTGCTCTTGTGGCAGGAGGGCTTCTTATTTATTTTGCCCCCGATTTATCCTCCTACTTTTTCTCTCAAACCCCTTCATTTAAACCCCAGACCCCACTGATCACCAAAGAGTTTTCTTTTTCTTCACAGGTTCTCATTCGGCACAAAGGCCAAAAAGATTTCTTCCCACTTCAAACCACTGATGGCATTTACCACCTTGACACCCTCATGATCCCCTCCAAGGCCTCCCTTGAAATCGCCTTCAAATCCGGCTACCGCGTGCAGATATTGTCTGAAAGTAAAATCATCCTGGAATACTGGGATGAAGAGGATCCAGGCTCTCCCGTGTATATTCATTTTGTTCAAGGGGACTATCGCACTCTTAAAACAGGAATTGTGGGACAGCTCTATGT
>RFKI01000295.1 GCA_003694355.1 Bdellovibrio sp. | reverse complement strand
TTATCAATGTTTATAAGTTGATCACTGGATATTTGACTTTAAAAGCCATTCTTTCATAAGTTTTTTGATCTGTGTTTGGTAAGGGACTGATTCTAATTTTGCCTTTTGCTTAAAAGCATTTAGTAAATCAATAGGCACTTTAATACTAATGAGTTTTGATGGCGTTTTCTCCTTTTTTTCAAAATGGAGCTTTCTAAAATCTTCAAGAAATTTTAACTTTTGATCAGCGGTCATTTCCGAACACTTTTTTAAATACTCATTTGTAAAGATTTGCAAAGCTTTCATTGTAACTCCTTGAGTGCCTTTATATCTTCTAAGTCTTGAGGACGACCTGAAAGTTTTTTCATGATAATTAAATCTTTTTTATTTAAGATTTTTATGTTCCCACCTGAAGTTCGAATGGTTTTTGTTTTTCGATTTCCAAGATCAAAGGTGATTATAATATCCACTTGTTCAGAGGGGTTGTGGGGATTGGTAAAGCTCCATGCAATAAGATTTTTATTTTCTATATATTCTTTTCTGAAATTAAAAAGGTTTTCTGCTGTTATAGGTAGTTGAGGCTCAAGATTTAAAGATTTCATGGCTCGTTTTACGGATATTAGGTTTTTGAGATTCCACTTAATAATTAGGTCAATATCAATGGTACCACGAACGGCTCCATGTAAAGTCACAGCATAACCGCCCACAACGGCATAAGGGACTTTTTCTTTCTCGAGAGCTTGGCAAACTTTTTTTATAAACATAAGTATATACTAATATATACTATTTTTCGTAATTTTACAAGAAAGAGAGAGAATATATTTTCTATTTCAAGAGTCGAGTACAGGTTGTTTCATTAGAAAACTCTAAATGAGGAGCTGTCTTTATGTGAGCTGCTTGGTATTTTTTGAAATAGATTTAACTAATTTTCTTTAATAAACAGGAAGTGAGGCAGAGTAGAGTTATTTATTTTCTGTTTTTATATGGGAAGATTTTGGTTTTTTTGTGGGAGCGGGTTTAGGTAGTAAGTAAGTGCGCATAAGCTCCCACTCCAGATTTTGATTTTTTAGGTTGATCAGTTGATGAATAAAAAGAGTTCCTGCTTCTTTTTGGTTTTCCCAGTAAGAAATAAAAACGTTTAGTTTGTGAGACCCATTTTTGTTGACCCTGACGGGAGCTTTTAAATGAGGAATCCATGGGGTCGTCTTCTTATCTCCCTGGACGGTGATGGACTTGATTTTTGACCATATTTTAGGAAGTTTGCCTTGTTCCCTCAGGTGTTGAATATCCTCTTTCCAGAGAAGGTTT
Source organism: Bdellovibrio sp. (assembly GCA_003694355.1). GTDB lineage: Bacteria > Bdellovibrionota > Bdellovibrionia > Bdellovibrionales > UBA1609 > J124. The sequence continues at coordinate 17,269 of RFKI01000295.1, read as the reverse complement.
AATCGTTCTGCCGGAGTTTGGTTTTGGTATTCAAAATTGTCATAAACAATGAAAATAAATAGAGAAAAAATGAGAAAAAAAAGGAAGAGGCTAAGATTTTTCATATATTCTTTTCATATATTCTTTAAAAATTTTACCAGGAAGTGACAATTTAGGGCAAGAAGAGCTTTTATAAGTCATTAAAATTCTTTGGTTTTTAAGTGCTGATTCAAAAAAATGGCAGCTTTCAAAAAGAGATTCTCTGGACCCAATAGAACTGGGACCAAAAAGCTAAATATTTTCAATAGCTTACAATTTTAAGGGATGGCATGAATCTTGGACAATAGAAGTTTAGAAAAGCATGGCAAAGGACAGAGTTGTGAAAAGGTTGATTCTTTTATGGTTACTTTTTTTATTTTATACGGGTTGTTCTGATGTGGGCTTTGAGATTCGTCAGAGCTCTTCTTGTCAAGAAGCCCCTCTTAAAGGAATTGTATGTTCACAAGGAGAAGATGGAATTAATCACTACTCCACCGAATTTGTTTCGGGGAAAGTGGATGTTATTTTTGTTATCGATAACTCAGGCTCTATGTCTGTTGAACAGAAACAGATGGCTCAGAGATTGGGCAATTTGCTTGAAAAAATTAATTTGGCGCAAATGGATTATCGTATTGCGGTTATCACAACAGACGTTAAAAAGGACAAGGGTCAGTTTTTAAAATTTCCAGATGGAAGTTTGTTTTTGACCCCCCAATCTCCTAAGGTGTTAGAGCAATTAAAACAAACGATTCAAAGACAAGAAACACTGACCTGTGATCAAAATAATTATAATCCCAGCATGTGTCCTTCAGGCGATGAAAGAGGGATTTATGCATTAAATTTGGCTCTGGATCGTCCTGAGAATACTTCATTCTTTAGAGATTCTGCTCACTTAAGTGTGATTCTTTTGTCGGATGAAGATGAGCGAAGTGCAGGAGGAACGCTTTCTGGTTTTCCTTTAGAACCTTATGATCTTCCCGAGACTCTGATTCAAAAGGTTGCTTTGCAATTAGGGATGACAAAAACTTTTAGCTTCCATTCAGTTATAGTTAAACCAGGAGATGCTCAGTGTTTGAATGCTCAAATCGTTCATTTACCCAATGGTCGTAATCTCTACGGATACTATGGAAAGACTTATGCGAAGCTTTCTCGGCCAAGCGATAATTTAAAGGCTTTAGGGGGACTTGTGGATGGGACCATTGGCAGCATTTGTGCCTCTGATTATGCGGCTCAAATGGGTGATATCGGCTCTCGGGTTAGCGAGGTTGTGGACAGCTATCAACTGCCCTGTGAACCAATAGACAATAGCCTCACGGTGGAGATTAGTGAAAGAGGAAATGCTTTTACAGAAATTCCTTTTGAAGTCGATAATAATTTAATGATTCATTTTAATCCACCATTGCCTGCAGGAACCAGAGTTAAAATTCGTTGGTCTTGTCCCAACTATCTTTAAGCCACGGCCTTCTTTTTTAAAGAAAATATATAGCCTTTTCCATAAATGTTTTGGATGTAATTTTCCAAGGGAGGGAGTGCCTTTTTAAGCTTGGAAATATGGGCATCAATGGAGCGAAGGGAGATGTTTGTCTGAGGCCAGATCTGTTCTTGAATTTGTTTTCTTGTTAAGAGCTTTTCCGGGTTTTGAATAAAAAAGTTAAGAAGATCAATTTGCGTTTTACTGAGATGATAAGTTTTGTTTTCAAAAGAAACTGATTGTTCAGGCACTTTCAATAGGAAGAAAGAAGAGGGAGTGTGTTGCTTTTGGATGGCTTCAATATACCAAACTAGTCGTTGCTGGCTTTTTGCTTCGGGCAGGTGAAGGAAAAGGTTGGCTCCTTGTTCTAAGGCTATTTTTTCATTGTATAAAGGGCTTTCTTTTTTACTGTTAACAGCAATGAGGAAAGAAGAATTGGATTTCCATTTTTGGAGAGCTTTAAGTAGAGAGGTTTTGTGGGAAGGAAGCACTGTTATCAGGGGAGTCCACTTTTGAAACAGAAAAAGGGTCATGGGTTCGGAAGAGGCCCATTGCACTTCAAATTTTTGCATGAGCTGATGAGAGACAGATTTGAGAAAATCTGGAGTAGGAGCAAAAATTAAAACTCTTGGTTGTTTCATAGAGTCTTTTTCGTCATTTTTTTTCTGAACCTGAAGTTTGACATGACGCAGAAAATGGATTAAGAAGCATGAGATGAGCCATTTTAAGACTTTGTTGCAAACAAGGCTTTGTGATTTACCTATCCCTCCTCTAGAGAATCACCATTGGATTCAGGAGCATATTTCAAAACTATACAAGGAATTGGATCGAAAAGGGATTTCATGGCGTCCGCATATTTGGGTGTCTGATGAATGGTTTTGTCCAGATGGAGTTCCTGGTTTTGCTTTGCCTTTTTACCTGTTAGATGAACGTTTAAAGCGTTTGGAGCGACTGAAAGGATTTGAGGTAGAGGGGCATAGCTCTCGTTCTTTTATGCGACTTTTAAGACATGAAACAGGTCATGCTATTGATAATGCTTATAAATTGCGAAGGTGTTCTTTGCGTCGTGAACTTTTTGGTCCTTCAGAAAAACCTTATCCTAAAAGTTATGAACCTGTGCTTTATAGTCGGAAGTATGTGAATTATCTTGGGGATGGGTATGCACAAAGTCACCCTGATGAGGACTTTGCAGAAACCTTTGCTGTATGGCTAGATCCACAGAGTCAGTGGAGACGAAAGTATAGGTCATGGCCTGTTTATAAGAAGTTAATTTATATGGATAAGCTGCTGAAGTCTTTGAAAGAGCCTGCCCTTAAAAATACAAAAAAAGTGGAACCATTAAGTCAGAAAAAAATCACTTTGGCACAATATTATCAAAAGAAAAGGTATTACTACCGTCAAAGATTTTTAATACAGAAGCAGTTTAGACAATCCTGTTTAAGACAGAAAAACACGGCTTCTTCTATAATGACGGTCCAAAAAATTCTAAGAGATAAAGTATCTGAACAAATAGGAGTTCCTAAATATAAAATTGCCCCCATTATAAAAGAAATGATGGAAGTGATTCGGCAGGATGAATTAGGTCCGCCACAGATCAATAGAGGCTTTCTCCATCTTGTGACACTTCAAGTAAGAGAGCATCTCAATTGTGGACGTCATCGCATCCTTTTGTGAAAATAAATAGGTATGAAAAAATTAAGAGTCCTTGTTTTGGTTCATCAGGACCTGATCCCTCCTGACATTTGCCCATCTAAAGAAGAAAGAGAGCAGGCTCCATGGAAAACAGAATATGATGTTGTTCAAGCTTTAAAGGCAATGAAGCATGAAGTTCAATGCGTGGGTATTTATGATGATCTACGTCCTCTCAAAAAATCTATTGAATCTATGAAGCCTCATATTGTTTTTAATCTTTTAGAGGAATTTGCAGGAGAATCTGTGTTTGACTGCCATGTGGTGAGCTATTTGGAATTATTGGGGATACACTACACGGGGGCTTCTTCGAGAGGGTTGCTTTTAGCTAGAGACAAAGCTCTTTCTAAAAAGATTTTGTCGTATCACCGTATTCCTACGCCTCAATTTGTTGTTTATCGACGAAATAAAAAAATATCTGTGCCATCTAGATTATCTTTTCCTTTATTTGTTAAGACAGTGAATGAAGAAGCTTCGTTAGGAATCTCTCAAGAAAGCATTGTTAAAAATGAAGAAGAACTTGTAAAACGTGTAAAGTACTTGTGGGAAAGATTCGGAACGGATGTTTTGGCAGAAACATATATTGATGGACGAGAATTTTATGTAGGCGTGTTAGGAAATGAAAGACTTAAGGTGTTGCCGGTTTGGGAGCTGTTTTTCAATAAGTTGATAGAAAAAAGTTCTCCCATTGCTACAAGAAAAGTGAAGTGGGATTTAAATTATAGAAAAAAATATGGAATCCAAACCGGACCGGCCAAAAATCTCCTTCCCGAGCAGGAAAAGAAAATTTTTAGCTTATGTCGTCGAGCTTATCGTGCTTTAAACTTAAATGGTTATGCCCGAATGGATCTTCGGATGAATTCCAGGGGGCAGATATTTCTTTTAGAGGTGAATCCCAACCCTGATATTGGTTTTGGTGAAGAGATGGCTGAATCAGCGGAGTTTTTAGGTTGGGATTATAAGAAGTTGCTGAGCAAGATATTGCATTTGGGATTGTCTTATGTGTATCCTCATTGAAGCTTTAAAGAAGGGAGTTTAAAGTTGCAAAATCAAAATAAAAAACCTTTTCGAATTGTTTTAACAGGAGGACCTGGTGGAGGCAAAACAACGGCCGCTGACCTGATTCGCAGGGAGATTGGTGAAAAGATTGTGGTGGTCCCAGAAGCAGCAACTATGCTTTTTAGGGGCGGCTTCCCTCGCTGTAAGAATTCTTTGGCGAGAAGAGCGGCACAAACGGCTATATATCATGTACAAATTAATTTAGAAGAAGTGCATCGAGCTCTTTATTCAGGGCGGGTTTTACTTTGTGATAGAGGGACTGTTGATAGTGCCATTTATTGGCCTGAGGACGATGGGGATTTTTTTGAAATGATGCATTCATCTTTAGAAAATGAACTCAAACGATATGATGCGGTTATTTTTTTTGAAAGTGCGGCGGTTGGAAATATTAGTATTGAAGGGGGAAACCCTGTGAGAACAGAAAGCTTGGAGGAGGCTCGGGAATTAGATAAGAAACTTCAGGAAGTGTGGTCGCAACATAAAAATTATTATTTTATTCCTCATCAACAATCTTTCATTAAAAAGTTGGAATTAGCTATTAAAGTGATTAAAGGGCTGATTCATACAAATGGGTACTAGTGAATACTGGTGAGCACCCATTTGCCGTTTGAGTAAATGAAATCATCTTCTGTCACAAGAAGAGAGCTTAATTTATTTTCTTTTAAAAACAGCTTATAGATAGAAGACTTTTGGATTTTTTTAATTTTTTCCATGATTTTTGAGAGTTCATCAGCTGCCATAGAAAATTGTTGTTGGGATATTTGTTTTTTATTGAGAAGACTTTCCAAGTCTTTAAGGCGCAGGCCGTGGATATACTCCATGACAATGAGAGTTTTAGAGGTTTGATGAGCATCATGATAAACGCCAAAAAAGTTGGGAGTTAAAAGACCTTGTTCAGAAAGGAAATGAAGGCCCTTCTCAACTCTTAAGGTTTCCTGCTTTAAGGCGTCATTGGTTTCCCCTAATCGAGGGCCGCGTAAGGCCTTTACCTGGACAAGTCCAATGCCGTTAATAGCGACATAATTGATCCAGTAGTCTTCCATACTCAGGCGATGAAAGGCAATAAGAGTGTAGTCTCCAGGTTTTAATTGGAACTCAACAAAAGAGGGCACTGATTTTTTCATAATTAAAGATTCACCGCGAGGGGGGTAGAAGAGTTGAAGGTGGTGGTCAAAAAACCGGGGGCGTCCTTTAATATAGTTTCTGGGATGTTCTTTTCCGTAAAGAGACTTTATTTTTTCTTGAGCGGGTTTGAGGTCTGGGAGCTCCTCTAAAAAGACTTTTATTTGTGGGAGTAAGGCGTTTGGAGAAGAAGAATGCAGGTGTTTGGCGCAAGAAGTATTTGGGTTTGTTTTCTTAAAGATAGCATGACTCCAAGCCTTGTTTCCAGCAAAGCTTATCCCGAAGAGGAATAGGCTGCTATAAAGAGCTTTTTGTATCACTTGTTGCCTCCCCCTATAAACCCCTCAACTTCTATACCAAAAATCATGTGAAAATTCCATGATGCTTTATGGATTTTTTCGTAAAAAGGATCTTTGACAAAAAAAGAGCCATTTTTTGGCTCTTGTATAAGTAAAATCTATGCCTATAAAAAAAGGTTTTTATTTTAAAAGTCTCGAGGTATGTATATTAGTCAGGGAAACAGAAATTTTTTAAAAGGAGAAGAAGATGCTAAGATTTATGGGACTTCTTGTTTTAGTTGTTGGGTTCGTGATTTCTGGGGGTTGTAAAAAGGAGGCGCCTAAAACAAAGACTGTTTTAAAAGGCAGTGAATTTTCAGCTTCTCAAGGGTTGCCAGATCGAGACCCTCAATTGGCTAAAAAGCTTGTGGAAGAACAGGGAGCTCTTCTTTTGGATGTTCGGACTCCAGGAGAATATGAAAGAGGTCATATTAAGGGGGCAAAGCTTTTACCTATACAAGATTTCGAAAGACAGATTCAAAAGATAGAAGAGTGGACCAAGGGAGATAAAAGCAAGCCCATAGTTGTTTATTGTCAATCTGGGGGAAGAGCGGCTAGGGCTAAGGAAATTTTATTAAAGTATGGCTATAAGAAGGTCACAAACTTGGGGGGGTATCAGGACTGGCCTTCTAACTAACTGAAAAGCGGAGCTAGAAGATTTATGAAAAAGCTTAACAGTTTTGAAATAAAGGAAACTTTTATTTCTTTTTTTGAAAATAAGGATCATTTGAGAATAAAAAGTTCTTCGCTGATTCCCGTTAATGACCCTACTCTTCTTTTTGTAAATTCTGGAATGGCTCCTTTAAAACCCTTCTTTTTAGGAAAAGAAAAACCACCTCATCCGCGGTTATGTAATGTGCAGCCGTGTATCCGAACAATTGATATTGAGGATGTGGGGGACCGCCACCACTTAACTCTTTTTGAAATGATGGGGAGCTGGTCAATTGGCGATTATTATAAAGAAAAGGCCATTGAGTTAGCTTTTGATCTTTTGGTTAATGGATTTGGCTTTCCTAAGGAAAAGCTTTTTGTCACTGTTTATGAAGGAAATGATAAGCTGGGACTTAAACCAGATTTGGAGTCCGCGTCGGCATGGGAGAAAGTTGGGATTCCAAGAGATCATATTGTGATGCTTGGAGAGGATAACTTTTGGGGGCCAGCTGGCGAAACAGGTCCTTGTGGTCCTTGTACAGAGGTATTTTTTGATACAGGAGAAGCTTTTGGTCCAACCTATAAAGCAGGAGAAGTGGAGTTTGATACCAAGGGTCGTTATATAGAAATTTGGAATGCTGGCGTCTTTATGGAGTTGAATAAAACAAAAGAAGGGCGCTTTGAGCCTCTTTCCATGAAGAGTGTCGATACGGGTTCAGGTGTGGAACGCATGGCGATGGTGTTGAATTCTGTTCAGTCAGTGTATGAGACGGATATCCTTTCGCAAATATATCAGTCAGTTATGGACCTCTATAAAGGTTTGAGTGTGCGTCGAGCTCGTATTTTAACAGATCACTTGCGGGCTGTAACATTTATTTTGGCCGAAAAGGTGATCCCCGGAAATGAAGGACAGGGGTATGTTCCTCGTCGCCTTTTAAGAAAATGTGCGGCTCATGTTTTAAGTGTTGGAGAGAAACATGTTGATTTTAGTCCTCTTATTGAAGAAGTGATACAACTTCATTCAGATTGGTATAAGCACTTGAAACGAGAAAAGGATTTTATCTTGGAACAGGTCCGTCAAGAACTTAATGAATTTGTTCCTGTTATAGAGAGAGGGTTGTCTTTAGTTGACAAGGAACTTCAATCTCTTAAAGGCCCTACTTTCCCTGGGCAGAAGGCCTTTGAGTTAGTTTCCACTTATGGAGTGCCTCTGGATATTTTAAAGTCTCATTTGCAGGAAAGGGGTGTGGCTCTGGATGAGGACACTTATAAAAAAGAATATGAACATCATCGAAATATATCTCGGGTTTTAGGGTCAAAGGGTGATCAAACAATGGAGAGGTTAGAAAAAGAAACAGAAGACTTAAGCCCCACTTCTTTTGTGGGTTATGAAACTTTAGAGACCCATTCTAAAGTGATTCGGATTTTAGATGATCACAAACAACGAATAAAAGATTTGGGCTCCGAGAAAAAGGGGTGGATTTTTTTGGATCAAACTCCTTTTTATGCAGAAAGTGGAGGCCAAAAAGCAGATGTGGGTGAAGTTTTGTGGTCAGGTGGTAAAGCCCAGATCACAGATTGTATCAAGGTTGGAGGCGGGGTATTTGCTCATCGAATCACGGTATTGGAGGGGACTCTTTCTGAGGGACAAGAGGTGTTTTTGAAGGTTCAGGGATTTAGACGAAAGGCTTTGGCCCGGAATCATTCAGCCACTCACTTGTTACATGCAGCTCTAAGGGCTTTGTTAGGGGGTCAAGTGGTTCAAAAGGGTTCTTTAGTGAATGCTGACCGCTTGCGTTTTGATTTTTCCTATGCTCAGTCTTTAACTGTGGAGCAAATAGAAGCCATAGAAAACTGGGTTAATGAAAAGATTTTGGAAAACGTTCCTCAGGAAACTGTAGAGACGGAGTATGAAAAGGCTTTAAGTATGGGAGCCATAGCTTTATTTGGTGAAAAATATGGAGATCAGGTTCGCGTGGTGCGCTTTGGAGATAGCTCTGTGGAACTATGTGGTGGCACGCATGTGAAAGCGACAGGAGACATTGGAGCGTTTATTATCATTTCAGAAAGTAGTGTGGCTAAAGGCATTCGTCGAATAGAAGCTGTAACAGGTAAAGAAGCTATACGGTACATACAAGAGAAAAGAAGGATATTAAGAGCTCTCTCTCAAGAGCTGTCCTCTTCTGAGGCGGCGCTTGTGGAATCCGTAAAAAATTTAAAGAAAAAAAGTAAGGAGACCAAGAAAGAAAGTATTAAAGATGTTGTGTTTTTAAAAGAGAAAGTGGTTTCTATACATAAAGGCCGTTTGTTTTTGGGTGTGTCAGAAGTGACAGATAAGCTTCTTAAGCAAAAGGGAGACAGCCTTTTAGCTTCGAAAAAATTTGATTTTGTTTGTTTGTTCGGTCAGTCGGACAAAGGTTTAAAAGTTTTTGTGTGGTCTTCTCAAAAAGAGGTGCCAGCTAAGGACTTGTTGCAAAAAGTTTTGGGAGTTATAGGCGGACGAGGTGGTGGAAAAGAGAAGTTTGCTCAAGGGGGCGGAGGCGATGTACATCTATTAGAAGATCTATGGGGTTGGGAAGGTAAAGATTGGAGTCTTTAGAGAAAACCAAAAAAGTTAAGTGGTGGAAAAAACCTGTTTTATGGGTTCAAACCACTTATTTTGCGGAAGGATATCCGTACACTATTATTCACTCCTTGCCTGAAATTTTATTTAAAGAAATGGGAGCTAGCCTGGAAGCCATAGGTTTAACTTCATTGTTTCATCTTCCTTGGAATTTAAAGTTTTTGTGGGGGCCTCTTCTGGATCAGTTTGGCACAAAACGACTTTGGCTGTTATGGATCGAGATTTTCCTTTCTGTTCTATTGGTTTCTTTATCTTTTTTGGTGGCAGGGAAAACTTTTTTTCTGATTTCTGTAGTTTTATTTTTAATGGCTATTCTAGCGGCCACACATGATATTTCTATTGATGGATTTTATCTGGAGGCCCTTAATGAAGAGGATCAGGCGAAGTATGTGGGTTATCGGGCGATGGCTTGGAGGGTAGCCTATATTTTAGTGTCTGGCCCCATAGTGATTTTTGTTGGAAAAGTTGGTTGGGAGTTAGGTTTTTTAGCTCTTGCTATCATGATGTTTTTGCTTTTGTTTTACCATTGGAAAGCTTTACCTAAGGTGGAAACGCCAGAAAATCCTCTAAAAGCTTTATTTCAAGGCGTATGGCGCTGGAAGATTCTTGCAACGAGTTTTTTGATAGCGACAGGAGTTGCTTTGGAAAACTCCACACATATTATTTCTCAATACTGGCAAAAATTAACGAGCCCCATTACGAGTCTTCCAGGGCTATCTCATTTGTCTGCTGCTCAGTGGGTAGGGCTTTTACTTTTAGTGGTTCTTTTTGTGTTGTTGGCTTTTTTGCCAACTCTTCAGAGAAAAGTTAAGAAGAGCGAAAGTCCTTTTGCCAAAGCTTATATTGATTTTTTATCTCAAGAAAAAATTTCTCTGATTCTTATTTTTATTGTTCTTTATCGAGCTGGAGAATCTTTTCTGACAAAAATGAAATACCCCTTTTTAAAAGATGTTGTGGGGCTGACTATAGATACCTATGGCTTGCTGAATGGAACAGTTGGGACTTTGGCTGGCATTATTGCCACTCTGTTGGGAGGGTGGTTAATTGCTAAGCAAGGTTTGCGACGATGGATTTGGCCCTTTGTTCTTGCTCAAAATGTTTTAAATCTCTTATACATGTGGCTTGCCAATTATGCTTCTCATCAGCCAGTGAGTCTTTGGGTGTCTGGATCAGTGATTTGTTTGGAGCAATTTGGTGCTGGTTTAGGGACAGCTGTTTTTATGGTTTATTTATTGCGATGTGTGGATCCTCGCCATAAAGCTGCCCATATGGCTATTCTTACAGCTTTAATGAGTTTAAGTTTTACGGTGGCTGGAGTTATGAGTGGTTTTTTGGCAGATGCCGTTGGATTTTCCTCGTATTTTGGATTAAGTTTTTTAATTACAGTTCCTTCCATGGTAATGATCCTTTTTATCCCTCACTTGGATGGTCGAGAAAAACCAGAAAGTCCTTAAAGTTTTTTTAAAAATTCTTGATTGGCTTCAAGGAGGATAAGCTTTCTCATTTCGTCAGGAGTTGCCCATTTCAATTCGGTGTGGTGAAGAGGTTTGGGGGCTCCTTCCCAGTATTGTACCAGATATATAAGCAAGAGGATTGTCACTTGAGAAAGTTCTTTTTTGTAATGATGAGTTGTGGCCCATTGAATGGGACCGATAGTGGCCTGGATACCCAACTCTTCTTCGAGTTCTCTTTTTAAAGCGGCTTCAGGAGAGGGGTCTGAGTGTTCGATTTTGCCTCCAGGAAGTTCCCAATAACCAGCATAACTTTTTCCTTCAGGTCGTTTGCCAATAAGGTAAGTGTTTTCTCGTTTGATTAAAGCAGAAACGACAGGGAGCCATCGACGTTTAGTGGGCATTGATTTCACCTTTCTTTAGAGGTTGAGAGAAGACCTGACTGACTTTCCTAAAAAAGAAGGGGCCATGGAAAACCAGAGCCGTATAAACTTGAAGAAGATGGGCCCCCATGGAAAGACGTTCTTGAATATCTTCTGCTGAGAGAATGCCCCCCGAAGATATGATAAGCTTTTCTGGAAAACTTTTTAGAAAAGTTTTGGCCCACAGAAGCTGTTGTTTAGAAAGGGGAGCTAGAGGTTTTCCAGACAGCCCTCCTTCTTGGGGAAGTCCTTCTAAAGGCCGGGAGAGGGTGGTGTTGGAAAAAATAAATCCGTCTATCTTGGCTTCTACGGCTATTTCTAACGTTGTTAGTAACTCTTTTTGAGAAAGATCGGGACTAAGTTTGAGTAAAAAAGAACTTGAAGGTTGGGTGTGGCATATGGAGTTTAAAAAGTTTGGAAGACGATCCGGGTGAAAGAGTGTACGAAGGCCCGGAGTGTTGGGGCTAGAAATGTTAATGACAAAGGCATCAGCAAGGGCGTGGAGCTCTTTGATGCACAAATGGTAATCTTGATGGGCTTCTTCTATAGGAGTGGTTCGATTTTTTCCAATGTTGATAAACAAAGGGATCTTGAGTTGAGGTTTTATTCTTTGAAGCTTTTTTTTAACAAAAAAAAGCCCCTTAGAAGGAAAGCCCATGCGATTCCATAAAGCCATATGTTGAGTGTCCCGTAAAAGAATGGGGCCTGGGTTGGGGGGTTGTGGTTTCGGGGTAACTGTCCCCACTTCTATAAATCCAGCTCCTAAATGCTGCCAATCTAGAACGTTTATGGCATTTTTATCAATGCCCCCACTTATTCCAAGAGGGTTTGGGAAAAAAAGATTTTTCCATTTTAAGGCATGCCATGAAATATTTTGAGGAGGTGTTATGTGGTGCAGGATACGGAGGGCCAAAGGAGATAGAGCATGAGCCCATAGGGGAGGGAGGAAGAGCCAGGGCTTTGTCAGTTTGCTTACCAAGCCTGTCCTCTTAATTTCATAGCTGTTTCAAGGCGTTTGAGAGCAACACCCATGGCTGAAAGGCGCATATCACACTGATATTCTTGAGCAAATTTCCATACTGTTTCAAAAGACCGATACATAATGGTTTTCAGTTTGCGTCTGACCTCATCTTCATTCCAGAACAACCAAACAATATCCTGAACCCATTCAAAATAGCTCACAACAACTCCACCACCATTCGCCAAGATATCAGGAACAATGAAGATGCCTCGAGCTTCTAGTTCCTTGCTGGCATTGGTTGTAACAGGCCCATTTGCCCCTTCCACAATAATTTTTGCTTTAATGGTATGTTGATTATTGGAATTGATGACTCCATCTAGCGCACAAGGAGCGAGCACATCCACTTCAAGGGCCAGGAGCTCTTCATTGGTGATGCTTTCTGCACCAGGGAATCCCTTAACAGATTTGTTTTCTTCTACATATTTCACCACTTCGGGGATTTTTAGGCCATCACCATTGAAAATGCCTCCAGAAACATCGCTTACAGCAACGACTTTACCGCCAAGAGCATAGGCTTCAATAGCACAATGCATACCCACTTTCCCAAAACCTTGAATGGCTATTGTAGATCCAGAAATGGTTTTGTTCATGGTCTCCAGGGCTTTTTCGATAATAAAAACCACACCAAGGCCTGTGGCAGAATCTCTTCCTTGGGAACCACCAATTTCTACAGGTTTTCCTGTTACAACCCCTGTTTGAGCAAAACCACTTTCCATGGAGTAAGTGTCTAGCATCCAGGCCATAATTTGGGCATCTGTACCCACATCAGGAGCCGGGATATCTTCATCAGGTCCAATGAAAGGAGCAATTTCTGAGGTAAAACGGCGAGTAAGGTGTTCTAATTCATGCTTAGAGAGGTTGGAGGGATCAACTTGGACTCCTCCTTTGGCGCCCCCAAGCGGTAGATTTAAAAGAGAGTTTTTAAAGGTCATAAGAGCAGAAAGGGCCGCCACTTCGCTTAGATTAACGGAAGGATGGTAACGAATGCCTCCTTTAAAAGGCCCTAAGGTTTGATTGTGTTGAACACGGTATCCTGGAAAAATTTGGACTCGGTCATCATCCATTCGAACAGGAACGGCCACCACAATGGCCCGTCGGGGAATTTTGAGACGCTCAAGAGCGTTTCGGTTCAAGTTGATGAGAGCTCCCGCTTCTTCGAGGTTTCTCATGATGTTTTTGTAAAGGGCTCCGTCCGTTAAACCTTCCATTTTAAGAACTCCACTTATTAGGTTGTTTTCATTTTATAGCGAGCTTTTTCTTAACAGACAAAGTGAAAAAGGATAATTAAAATAAACAGTTGATATTCAGGCTGCGCCGCGCTAAAAGAGGTGTTTTGAGTCTTTAGAGGCTCCAGCTTGAAGGACGAGAGTAAAAAATGGTTATTACAGAGTTAAGTTCTCGGGAACGAGAAGTCATTCGAGAAAAAGTCCAGAACCAACTGGAAGATCTTCAGGGTTGTCATTTGTTGGTGGTTGGAGATGTCGGTTTGGATGAATATGTTATAGGGGAAGTTCGTCGAATTAGCCCAGAAGCTCCGGTTCCTGTGGTGGATGTCATAAAACAAGAACGCCGTCTGGGGTTGGCGGCCAATGTGGCCCAGAATATTGTAAGTCTTAAAGGGCAGGTTTCTTTGGTTGGAGTTATTGGGGAAGATGAGGCCGGGCAACAGTTATTTCGATTGCTAGAAGAAGGGCTGGTGTCTTATGAAGGACTTGTAAAGGATCCTTCTCGCCCAACCACTCGTAAGACACGGATTCTTGCAGAACACCATCATGTGGTGCGGGTGGATCAGGAAAAAAGAGATTATCTGGATTCAGAAATAGAGGGGTTTTTGTTCCAAGAAATTCAACAACAACTCCCAAGTTGTAAAGGAGTTTTGTTGGAAGATTATGGAAAGGGGCTTTTTAGTAGAGAGGTTACACAAAGAATTATTGAAATTTGCCATCAGTCTAATAAGCAGGTGATTGTGGATCCTCATCGAACCACCCCTCTGGAATATTATAGAGGGGCCGATGTGATTAAACCAAACAGGGATGAGGCTTTAATTCTATCGGGGGTTATTGGGGATGAGTTGAGAGATGGGCCGGATACTCTTGTTAAAGTGGCAGAAACTTTATTGAATAAATCACAGATTAAAAATCTTGTGATGACCCTTGGAAAAGATGGAATGCTTGTTTTTGATGGTCATAGAGCTGTTCGAATTCCAACTTATGCTCAAGAGGTTTATGATGTGACAGGAGCAGGTGATACTGTTCTGGCGACAATCGGTATGTCTTGGTTTTCGGGGTGGAGTCTTGTGGAGTCTTGCGTTTTGGCGAATATGGCTGCTGGAGTGGTGGTTCAACATGTAGGATGTGTTCCTTGTAAATGGGAGGAATTAAAACATTTTTTAGATAAATATGGGGATAAGGTTTGAGGGTGCAGAGAATGGAAAAAAACTTTTATCAGTTTAGACTGCCTGAGTTGGAGTCTTATTTTCAGGAGATTGGTGAAAAAAAGTTCAGAGCCACTCAGCTTTTTAAGTGGGTTTATGGAAGAGGGATTGTTGATTTCCAGAAAATGACAGATATTTCTAAAACTTTAAGAGAGCGTTTGCCGCAGATGCTTTCTTTTCATTTGCCTCCTATGCAAAGGCGTTTTCAAAGTAAAGATGGAACGAGAAAGTATCTTTTTGATGTGGGTGATGGGTATTCTGTTGAAAGTGTTTTAATCCCTTCAAAAGATCGACTCACACTTTGTGTTTCTTCTGAAGTCGGTTGTAATTTGGCTTGTCGTTTTTGTTTAACGGGGACTCAAAAGTTAAAAAAGAAATTGGATATGGCTAGTATTCTTGGCCAATATGTGGCTGTTTCAAAAGAGTTAAGGTTGGAAGGGAAGAAAATCACAAATATTGTATTTATGGGTATGGGAGAGCCTTTGGATAATGAGGAGAATGTTTTTCGGGCCATTGAAATTTTACATAATCCTCTTGGCTTTAATTTGTCTCGGAAAAAAATTACGGTTTCTACGGCAGGTCTGGTTCCAAAAATTCCATTAGTGACAAAAGCGGGTGTTCGGTTAGCTGTGAGTTTAAATGGGACAACTGATGAGATTCGCTCTTATCTTATGCCTATAAATAAAAAATGGTCTTTAATGGAACTTTTAGCTGCTTGTAAAAAGCATGCTGAAGAAGCAAGGGATAAGGTCACCTTTGAATATGTTCTCATCAAAGGTTTAACTGATTCTCTGAGAGACGCTGATCGTTTGTATGACATTACCAAAGATATTCCTTGTAAGATTAATATTATTCCTTTTAATGAACATCCAGGAGCTCCTGAGTTAAGGCGTCCTTCAGAAGAGCAAATTAATGCTTTTCAGCAGAGATTGATTAAAAAAGGCGTGCATGTTTTAAGAAGAAGGACAATGGGAGATGATATTTTTGCAGCCTGCGGTCAATTAACTTCAGCGCAACAAAGAGAGAAAATTTTCTAAACATCAAGGGGGGACAATGTCAGAGATTTTGGTGGTGGGTTCTGTGGCCTATGATACAATTACTACACCAGAGGGAAAGGCTGAGCATATTCTTGGAGGGTCAGCAAACTATTTTTCTGTGGCGGCTTCTTTTTATTCTTCAGTAAAAGTTGTTGGAGTGGTTGGGGAAGATTATCGAGAAGAAGATATTGAGCTTTTAAAATCCAGAAATGTTTGCCTTGAAGGGCTTCAGAAAGTTCCAGGAAAGACCTTTCATTGGGAAGGGTTTTATGAAGGGGATATGAATGAAGCCCAAACTGTTGAAACACAGCTAAATGTTTTTGAAAATTTTAAACCTATTTTACCTCAAAGCTATAAAAAAGTTCCTTTTGTTTTTCTTGCGAATATTGATCCGGATATTCAAATGGATGTTTATAATCAAATGACTTCTGTATCGCTAGCTGGATTAGATACTATGAATTTTTGGATCGATTCTAAAAGAGAGTCTTTGAAAAAAATTCTTCAGAAAGTGGATGTGTTGCTAATTAATGAAGGAGAAGCGCGTAAGTTAGGAGAAAGCCATAATACGATTCAGGCTATTGAGCGCCTTGGAAGCTGGGGACCTAAAGCGGTCGTTGTTAAAAGAGGTGAGTACGGCTTTGTTTTATATTCAGATGAACAGTTTTTTATTTTGCCGGCCTTTCCTGTTAAAGAAGTGATAGATCCAACTGGAGCTGGAGACACTTTTGCTGGTGGGTTTCTGGGATATTTATCCAAGACATGGGAGGGCTCGCTGGAACATTCCAAGTTGAAGCAAGCTTGTGTACAGGGGTGTTTATTAGCTAGTTTTACCGTAGAGGGCTTTGGTTTAACCCGACTAAAAAATTTAAGTTGGGCTGAAGTGGAAGCTCGTCATGCTGAATATTTAAAGGTGATTTCTTATTATAATTAAACTTTCGTCCAGTCTTTGATTGTTCATTTTTTGTTATTTTAAGTTTCATTTATACAAAGGTCTGTAATTTTAGGTTCTCTGATTTGAATTTTTAATCAAATCTTTAGGTTTTCCGATAAGTTAACTGGATGAAAGCAAAAAAACAAAAAGATCTGGCGCAGGATCTTGTGGAAGATCTTATTGAAGAAATTCCAGAAGATTCTTTGACGACGGGCAAACAAGAGAATTTGGATTATTCTTCTGAAAAAGAAGCAATGGAAGAAACTATCCCCGTTCCTGAGGGGAGCAAAACAATAGAATTACCTATTGAAGAAAGAGTAAAAGAAGCAAGGGAAAGATTTTCTTCTTCTGGAACACAGGACTCCTTGATTTATTCAGAAAGCTTAAGGTTAGCTCAGGAAAAAATTAAAGAGCTGGAGTCAGAAATTGACAGCTTGCGAGAAAGAAATGAATCTTTGGCCAGTGCTGGGGAAACTTTTAAGAAGAGAAGTGAGGAGTTGGCTTCTAAAGTGACTTCCTTAGAGAGGAAGGTTCAGGACCTGGAGGATATTTCTAAAAAGGAAAGAGAAATCTTTTTAACCACTCTTCAGGAAAAAGATAAAGAAGCTGAAGAATTAAAAAGAAAAATCGAAGAATATGAGATGCGTTTGAGAACAAATATTAAAAAAATCAAAACAAGAGAAAGAGAGCTGGAAAATCGTTTGGAGATTGTGAGAGCCGAAAATAAAGCTCTTATTCGCAATAAAGATGAAATCATTTTAGAGCTAAAGAGGCAAATTGATCAGCTCAATATGTCAATTGATAGTTATCGCATGAAAGGTCAAGAGCTAAATAAAAAGCTAGATAGCAAGCAAGAGGTTTTGAGAAAAACAATTAAAGCTCTTCGAATAGCTCTTGCTATGTTAGAAGGTAGTGATGCTCCTGGTGGGGTTCAAAAGAAGGGAAAAGACGTTGCTTAAGAAAGTCATTTGGCTTGGAAAAGATTCTATTTATGCTCAACGT
>RFKI01000038.1 GCA_003694355.1 Bdellovibrio sp. | reverse complement strand
CTCCAGCGCAGCCATTTGCATACCAAAGCAAATGCCAAAAAAAGGAACTTTTTTTTCTCGAGCATACTTAATAGCTAAAAGCTTCCCCTCTGCGCCACGAACCCCAAAACCCCCAGGAACCAAAATGCCATCCACATTTGAAAGAGCTGCCTTCACATTACGAGAAGTAAGTGACTCTGAGTCAATATAAACCACATTGATTTTAACCTGGTTGGCAATGCCTCCATGAATTAAAGCCTCATTTAAAGACTTATAGCTTTCCTTAAGATCCACATATTTTCCCACAACGCCAATAGTGACTTCTTTTCGTGGAGAATGCAGTCGTTTCACCATATCTTTCCAGCCGCTCATCTGAGGAGGATCTGTTTTTAAACCAAAATGCTCCACAACCTTTTTGTCCAACCCCTCTTTCAACAGCACAAGAGGCACCTCATAAATGCTTTTAGAATCAGTGGCGGCAATCACATGGTCTGGATGAACGCTACAAAAAAGGCCTATTTTTGATTTTAATTCAGGGCTAATCACTTTTTCCGAACGACAGATTAAAAAATCTGGTTGAATTCCCACTTCCCGCAATTCTTTCACAGAATGCTGAGTGGGTTTACTTTTTAGTTCTCCTGCTGAAGCAATATAAGGAACAAAAGTCACATGGATAAAAAGGGAGTTCTTAACTCCCACATCCACTCGCATTTGTCGAATCGCTTCAATAAAAGGAAGGCCTTCAATGTCCCCGACAGTCCCCCCAATTTCAACAATGGTCACCTCCGCTCCCTGAGCGGCCTTATAAATTCGAGATTTAATTTCATCTGTAATGTGAGGGATCACCTGAACGGTCCCCCCCAGATAATCTCCCCGTCTTTCTTTAGCTATAACACTTTCGTAAACTTGCCCCGTTGTTAAACTATGACTCCGATTCACTGAAACCTGCGTAAACCTTTCATAATGACCCAAATCCAGATCCGTCTCTGCCCCATCTTCTGTGACATACACTTCACCATGCTGCAAAGGAGACATGGTTCCTGGGTCCACATTAATATAAGGGTCACATTTCATAAGACTGACTTTTAAACCCCTGGATTCCAGAAGCGTTCCCAAGCTAGCAGCCGTTAAGCCCTTCCCAATGGAAGAGATCACTCCACCTGTAATAAAAATAAATTTCTGCTCCATAGGAGCTTTCGTTGAACGTGTTGGGCTTTTCTTTCTCTTTCTTGCCATAAATTTTACTTCTGTCTTTTCTTTAATATCTGTTCTACTAACACAAGGTCTTCAGGTGTATCTACACCATGTAAATCAAACTCTCCTCGAATCACCTGAATAGGCACCCCTAAGTCTAAGGCCCTCAGTTGCTCCAAAGATTCCGCTTTTTCTAACTCACTGGGCTCCGTATTACAAAACCTCCCTAAAAAGTCCTTTTGAAAAAGGTAAACTCCCAAATGATGAAGGGACTTTAAATTTTGACGCGGAGCTTCTTTTCGGGAATAGGGGATGGGAAAACGACTGAAATAAATCGCCTGATTCCTCTGATTTGTTAAAACTTTTACAATATGAGGGTCATGGAGGGCCTTTACTGAAGACAAGGGTTGAGCCATTGTCCCCATTAAAAACTCTGGACCCGAAAACAATTCTTTCAAGAAAAAGTTTAAATGTTGAGCTGTAATAAGAGGCTCATCCCCTTGTACATTCAACACCCAATCCACATCAGAACACTCCTTAACCACTTCCCATATTCGATCTGTTCCAGAATGGCACTGAGATGAGGTCATCTGTGCCTGCCCTCCAAACTGCCTAACCGCCTCATAAATCATTTCATGATCTGTGGCGACAATGCACTCATCCACCTGAGAGCAAGCGCTAACCCCCTCATAAACCCACTGAATCAGCGGTTTTCCCAGAAGGCCTTTTAAAGGCTTTTGAGGAAGACGTTCTGAATCCCATCGCGCAGGGATAACAGCAATGATTTTCATTCTTTTTTTGTATTACCAAAGCCCTTCCCATGACAATCATTTTCAGCTTTTTTTAAATGCATCTATGTCAATTTTATAACGTCGAACTCGATCATAGAACGTGCTCCGGGGCATCCCTAAATGTTTAGCTGCTTTTGCTCGGTTGCCTTTAAATAACCATAAACTGTCATAAATCATTTTTCGCTCTAAAAGCTTAAGAGAAAATGCATCTTGCCCCTCACTTCCCTGTAAAAAACTCTCGTCCAAACACGTTTTATCCAGCACGTCTTTCGCCATTTCCAAGGAAATTCTCTGACGCGCAAACAAGACAGAACAGCGAGAAATAAAATTTTTCAACTCCCGAATATTTCCTGGCCATCGATAAGACTTTAAAAATTGAATGGCTGGTTCACTAAAACTAATTTTGTACTTTCTAGAAAAGAAATAAATCAAAGCTTCAACATCTTCTGTTCTTTCAGAAAGAGGAGGCACATTTAAGGAAAGAACATTTAATCTAAAAAACAAATCAGATCGAAACTTTCCATGATAAATCATAGACTTCAAATCGCGATGAGTGGCTGCGATGATTCTTACATCCACAGAATAATTTTTATCTTCCCCAACAGGACGAACCTCTCCACTTTCCAGAACCCTTAACAACCTGGCCTGTAAATTTAAAGGAAGGTCTCCAATTTCATCCAAGAAAAGAGTGCCTCCATTGGCAGAAAGGAAGGCCCCTTTTCTAAAACCTTCAGCACCCGTAAAACTACCCTTAGCATGACCGAAGAGTTCACTTTCTATTAAGCTTTCCGTTAAGGCTCCACAGTTCAAGCTGACAAAAGGCCCCTTTTTTCGAGCGGAACATTGATGAAGCTGCTGAGCTAAAATTTCTTTTCCGGACCCAGAAGGACCTGTTATTAAAACGGGCAGACGTGTTTTTGCAAAGAGAGAAAGATGATAAAGTTGACGGCGCCATAAAGAGTTCTGACTCTCCCAAAAAAAGGAAGGCTCTTCATAAAACTCATTTAAAACAAAACTAAAACGAAGCTCTCCAGCCTCAATCCAGTCTCCATCATTCAAAAAAGCTTTAATAACACGAACTCCATTTATATAGGTTCCTGTTTTAGACTGTAAATCTTTTAAAATAAAAGAACCATAAAGCCACTCAATACAAAAATGATGTTCAGAAAGTCCTTTCTCAGAAAAACAAAACGTATTAGAAGATGAAGCTCCCACCTTGACATAGGAATTAACATTAAGTTTTTCAATAGAGCCGTCTTGATTTATCAGATTTAAACAAGCTTCCGGACACTTTTTTGATACACTGCTTTCTTTTTCTTTCTGCCACTTTATAAAAGAAATTGG
>RFKI01000294.1 GCA_003694355.1 Bdellovibrio sp. | reverse complement strand
CCAAATGAGAGCTTTGTATATGTAGTGGCCTTAGCTATTGGTAGGAATACTGTTGAATTCAAGGAAGAAAGGAAGTTGTCTAAGAAATCGAGCTTTACTGTTACTATCTTTACATCCATATTTAGTTGGTTCCACACCTCATAGGGAGTGGTTGCCCTGCTCAACTTACCTAATGCTATGTACTCCAGATAAGTACTCATATCCCCAGTCAACTTTATTGGCTGGTAAGAGAGCTCTGTTGGTTTGGATGAAATGCGGGCTATGCCCGAGTGGAGCTCAAAAGAATTGATGTTCTTATCTATAGCTGGATCTATTGTTTCCGAGAGCTTGACCTCTATGGCGGAGTCGCCCGATGCCTGAGTCTCAAATGAAGTTAAAACAAGAGCTCTTGATGTCTTGGGAGAGACTATGCCGCTATATTGTGAGAGTTCTCCAAAATCAACATTGAAATCACAGAAGGATACCTCCCTTATGAGTGGGTGGTTCTTCATTGTCTCTATGTTGACCTCCAACCTGCTCAATGATTTTGAAAGCTCTGCCAAGGAGTCTCCTTCCTTCATAGATGCCAAGATGAAAGAGGTGCTCTTCATAAGCTCCTCCCTCTTGTCCAGGAGTTTCCTATAATCCAACAATAATGGGCCGAGCTTCTTGTCAGAGCACTCTAACTTAGAAGTGCACGCAGCTTCACAGCTAAGCTCATCATTGCATATAGAAAATGTCACTTTTGCCTTACAACTGGCATCAGCTTTTGTTATGTCCTGTTCTAAGTTGGCGAGCTTTGCCTTTAGGAAACTTAGGGTTTGGGCATCCACTATGTCCTTCCTTGCCTGTATCGTTATCTCATCTGGATAAATATAGAGAGAGCGTGAAATGGAAAACTTAGTGTTAGATGCCTCAACCCTGGCAGGTGAGAAAAGGAGATAGTATGCTTCTGGTGCCCCATCAGCATCCATATCCAGGGGCTCTATGAAGCTTGTCCTAAGATTTCCCGAAAGGTCCTTCTCAGCTCTATACAGGCAACCAGAAGTAAATAAGAATAGCATAAGGAACAGACCGGCTAATAAGACTCTCCTCATGAACAAAACCTTAAAGAGCAAGATTTATAAAGACTTGTAATTTTTTCCGCTCAACTTTTCGTAGTATAGCTGCTTCCTTATAGAGGACAAATAGTTAAGAACGCTCGTATGCTTGGCACCCCTTATTATCTTGGATAGGGCTTCAAGTGCATATGAGATACTGTAAAGCGGCGCTATGACGGCAACGGTGTGGCCAAAAACAGAAATCTTTGAATCGGTTGCCCTCTCTATTGTCGTCTTTATAGAACCCCCCCTTCCTATTACTCTTGCCTTAACTCTTTCCATACAAGAATCGCTGTTGCAAAAGTCCCTTAACTCTATTATGTGGAGAGTATAGTTGCTATTTAGGAGCTTGAGAGCATCATCAAGAGAGAAGCCCCTCCCTATTGCCTCAATTATTGGCTTGGCAAAGAAAACATCATTTGCCTCTCCCTCTATTGTTATTGTGCTGTCACTTATTTCTAAGCTTATGGCAAGCCTTTCCTCCAAGCTCTTGAGGTATTTATTCTTTATGACATTTGCCCTATCTGCATTAACCCTTAGTGTTTCTCTCATGATAATATCCTCTTCAGTATTGAGACATTGAGAGCGTCTTCCTCATCTCTTATGAGGCGCTTAGCAAGCTTTTTTACGGCTTCATCATCCTTTATGGAAAGTAAGGCGTTGAGGGATATCCTCCTAACTCTGGTATCCCAGTCCTCTGCAAAAACCATGAATAAATCCTTCACTTCCTTTTCTGAGATAAACTTGTAGAGGAGCATTAGGGCAAGGTACTGCTTCTCTCCTATCTCATTCTTTGCTATCTTAAACAGCATCTCAAAAAAAGGCTGTAGTTCCTTCGCGCTTAACTCTTGGAAAGCCATAAGGAGGGCCTCTGGATCCTCTTTGAGGAGCTTGTTAAAAATGTCTTTGGAACCCTTGTCCTTTAATGCTCTCTTAAGAGCAACCGCACACTCTGGCGTTCCTGCCAAGGCATTAAGAAATGAGGAAAGGCAAGGAATGCACGACGCTTTTATGTAAAGCCTTATACCATAATAACATAACGTGCTCCTTGAAGCATCTATGAGTGGGCTTAAGTCTTTCTTTTTTATATACTTAGATAGTAGCTGCGGCGTTGTCTCTATAGTGCCTTCCAAAAGAGAGACTGCCTCCTCCTCTTTGTCCTCCTGTATGAGGAGCAAAGCATCCCACATTTTCTTGTTAACATTCTCCTCGTGGAAGCCCTCCTTGAATTTCCAATCTTTCTTAGCCATAAATAATCGCACCTTTCTTTTTCTCTACCTTCACTATTCCAT
>RFKI01000293.1 GCA_003694355.1 Bdellovibrio sp. | reverse complement strand
CTTGGCTTCTTCTTTCCAACCCCTTTCTTTTGCGGATGAGAGCGTCTCACCAAAAAAAGAAGCAATTATGTAAAGGCCCATGACAAGGCCAACATATGGCTTGATGCTATTTGGGACTAAAAGGTATAATAAAAGACCGCCAACAAGGAGAGCAACCTGAAAAGACGTCTCTGTAAAGATATCACTTAACTTCATCTTTAAGCTCCTTGAATTCCTTTTCCAGCTCATCTAGTGCTTCTTTGACAACATCCAATGGGTTGCCTTTCTTGACCCTTACAAAGAGTTTTGGCTTGGCAACTATGGGATGTTCAATTTTGGAAGCAGCAACATCGACAGCTTTCATAGAATTAAGCTTCTCCGCAATGAGCTCAGTCATAGTGCTATCCTTTTCATCCAGCTCAAGCTCTACTTCATTCTTTGTTAATTTCAATATGGAAAATTTCATGCTACCCACCTATAAGGCAAACTCTTTAAAAGACAATGAGTTTATAAGTCTTTTGTGAAATCAATCGTTCTCGCAATAGATATTGATGATGACTTCGGCAAAAAAGCTAAAGTTAAGGGTCCAGTAATAGGAGAGAAAAAAGTAATAGAAGCTGCTACAAAGCTCGCCTTAGCAGACCCAGAAGATGCTGATGCTAACGCAGCATTCAAGGCTGTCAAGGTATACAGGGATATGAAAAAGAAAGGTAGGGATGTTGAGGTTGCCATACTGACAGGGCATAAGGACCTGGGCATCGTCTCTAGCCAAAGGATAGCTCAACAGCTTGAAAGCTTGCTCTCTTCTGTTAATGCCAACTCTGTCATCTTAGTAACTGATGGAGTAGCTGATGAGGTCATACTCCCATTAATAGAAACAAGGTTAAGCTTGGAAGCTGTAGATATGGTTTATGTGAAACAGGCAAAGGAGCTTGAAAAAACATACTTTGTATTGTTGGAAAAGCTCAGAGACCCAACATATGCGAAGACTATTTTCGGCATACCTGCGATATTGCTAATACTCCTATCACTCATGTACATCTTCGCCATACCTTGGCAATTCCTGGGTTTCTTAGTTGGAACATACTTGCTAGTCAAGGGCTTTGGATTTGAAGACAAGATCTACGAATTTGTGGCGAGCTCCATAGAAGTGCACGAGAACATAAGGTTCCTGTTGGGGTTAGTCCTTATGTTATTCTTCCTAACTGCAGTAGGCATATCATACATAAGTTATGTTGATGCGATAAACTCCGGCCTCTCGCAAATAATGGCATATATGAACTCCATAGATGTATTCATAAATTTCCTTGGACTGTTCTTAGTCTTGCTGATGTTATTCAGGATAATGTACCATTATTTCAGCCACAACATATTTAGGATGTTGAGCTCTGTTAGCTCTCTCATCTCTGTATTGGCGACATTCCTTCTATTGAAAATAGTGTTCAGTTGGGTCCTCACAACGAAGTTGGGGCCTCTCTATTTCTACTTCGGAGATGTTGTACAATACACAATAGGTATAGTTGTAGTTAGCTATATATTCTACCGCTACATAGACGGATTGAAGAAGAACTTGCTCAATACAACAGATATGGG
>RFKI01000292.1 GCA_003694355.1 Bdellovibrio sp. | reverse complement strand
TTTAAACTTACTTGCCCTTATTTTCTTAATAGCAGCGGTGATGGCCGCCAAAAAAAGACGAATTTCTTTGCATAAGTGGCTTATCAATATCTGTATGCTTATTTCTTTTCTGTTATTGTATATTTTTATCCAACAAAGACTTTCTCTTTCTTCTCCTTTTAAACATATTAAAATCGCTGAAGAAAGTGGACCTTTTCTGGTTCTTCTTTTTTCACATATTGGAACGGCGATTATCACCTTTATTTTTTCTCTTTTTGCTTATTTTTATGGCTTTACTTCTCGGCTGGAAAAACATAAAAAATTAGTTAAAATTCTTGTGCCTATTTGGATATACTCTTCTTCTACAGGAGTGCTCTTGTATCTGTGGATTTTATTGAAGTAACCCCCAAAAGGAGACCTTTGTTGTTCTGGAACACCATAAAAAAAGAAAAAATACGGCGCCTTATTTTTCATAATCCATGGATTCGTCTTCTTAAACTGCGAATGGTGGCGATGTTGGCCATTACCACCTTTATTGGATTCTATTGGGGAAACCGATGGTTTCTTGAGCCTCTCACTTCACTTTTCTTTTTGCTTTTAGGAACTTCACTGGCGGCAGGCGGAAGCATGGTCCTAAACCAGTACCTGGAACACCTTCCTGATAGCAAAATGGACCGCACCAAAAACCGCCCCATCCCCCAAAAAGAAATCACACCTTTTCAAGCCCTCATTTATGGAACAGTCCTGGTCCTCATTGGCATTGCTCTTGTTAGCCAAACAACCCTTCTGGCAGCCTTTCTCACACTCCTCATTGCCTTTCTATATGTGGTTGTTTATACCCCTCTTAAACAAATCACCTGGCTCAATACTTCTATTGGAGCCGTCTCAGGCGCTCTTCCTCCTCTTGTAGGATGGGCTGCAGCTCAAAACACTCTTTCTCCTGAAGCTTGGCTTCTTTTTCTATTGCTTTTTATATGGCAACACCCTCACTTTTTTGCCATTGCCTGGATCTATAAACAGGACTATGAGCGTGGTGGATTTAAGCATCTCCCCAATGTCGACCCCTCTGGTCACCGAACCATGTTTTACACCATACTCTACTCTCTATTTTTGGTACCGACTGTTTTAATGCCTTTTCGTTGGGGACAAGCTGGCATTCTTTACCTTGCCGGAAGCCTCACCCTCACAAGCATTTTTATCTTATTCAGTCTCCTTATGGCTAAGGAAAGGACTATCCAAAGTGCTCGATGGGTTTTATACGCTTCACTGGCCTATTTACCTGCTATGATCCTACTTCTGGTTATAGATGCCAAGCCCCCCACCCCTTTATAGGTTGAGGGGACCAAAATTTCCCTGACGCCTTATTTTGATATAGCTATTTCATAAGGAACAACAGCAAAATCAGGGCCTTTATTATTCCAATCAGGCTTACGCGCTCTAGACTCAAATAAAGCCCACGCTTCTTTGGCATTAGGCAAGCCTGCATCCACGGCTGCAGTTAAAGCGGCTCCCAATATTTCCACATATCCCTGAGGGTTATTAGGATACTTATAAATATCAGCACCAGCAGAAGGGCATTCCGATAGAGGAATCCAACCTTCTTCAGAAGAGTTAGCCTGATAAGTGCTAGTAAAAGTATCATTAATATTATTTCCATTCACTGTTTGATAAGGCGCGGCCCATGCCCAACACCATCCACTGTCACCAGGAATCATTCCCATACGACCAAGAGGATAACGTGCCTTGAAATCACGAATAGGAACTGCTTTTTCAAAACCCATCCCCACCAATTGATTCACAGTCCAAGTGAAAAAACATCACCTTTTCTAAAAGCAAGTGCAAAAGTCACAGGGCTTGAAGAATTTAATGCTTTTCCAATGGGAGCCTGAACATTCAGGTAGGTAATACCACCAGCTGGTAGATCTGTATTTACTGGAGAGTCTGTAGGAAATGTTGAACTCTCACCATTATTGGATTGATTATTGGAAGAATCTGATAGTCCAAAGCTACTCAAGTCCTGCTGACCATTGTCTTTCAGGGCCATCATAGGAGAACAGCCCACTAGCAATAAAGCTAAAGTAAATGTTCTTAAAGCAATGATTATAACATGCTTTTGTGTCTCAATTTTTACCTTCGTTAAATTCGATTTTTTTGATCCATGCCCCCTCCTGGCTTTTATTAATTTCAAAGGGTATGCCAAACCATCTGTAAGATAGAGATCTCTAACAGCCTCTCAAGTTCTTTTTCTGTAAATCCTCTAAACAGATAGCTATCCTTTGAGCAAATTCTTGTAAGGATTAAGCATTGATAATACTTTAAAAATTCTCATTATGAGATGATCTTACGAACCATTGTGAAACGTTTAAACACCACCAAACTGAAAGTTAAAATTAAACTTTATATTCAAGTCTCCTCCAATTACCTGTCTAAAAGAAAACTCCAAGCCCCAACAATTCCCTGGGGGCTTGAGCTTTAGAAAAGTAGACCAAGATTCTACTTTATAGGTTACGGCTGAATAGTTCAAAGATCCTGAGAGATTGAAGTACCTCCCAGAATATCCCACTCCTGTACCCCAGTACTCTGTTCTTTTATCAAATTCATATTCATTATCTGATCCTACAAGAAAATTTTGAGAATAGATGAGGTCTATGTAATCACCTTTATCATTCTTAAACCGAACACGAGAAGAAGTATTAGTAACTCCTGCATAGGGATAATAATAGGCTGTTGTATAAGTCTCAAAAGTATCCATACGTATTTCCATTAAAGAATTTAATGTGGACCAAGGATAGGATGGCTCTCTTTTAAGAGCATTAAAATCATAACTTTGAGAAATACGATATAAAAAAATCTTTTTATACCACCTCTGTGATCCAATCTGTTTTTTACGAATCACTTGATTACTAAGAGCAAACTCCACCTGATTTTTATTGAAAAGACGATCTTTATAGTCAAACTGTATAACATCATCCAACCTTCCATTTCCATCATTGTCTT
Organism: Bdellovibrio sp.; assembly: GCA_003694355.1. Lineage (GTDB taxonomy): Bacteria > Bdellovibrionota > Bdellovibrionia > Bdellovibrionales > UBA1609 > J124. Next base: position 2,253 of record RFKI01000292.1, on the reverse strand, counting down.
GGCTTCTGAAATCTTTATCACTAATGGGCTCTAGATGCCTAGAGTAAGGTTGGTTATCATAGTCACCAAAAAAAACATGATTAGGTCTTTGTATAAAAGGGCGAACTGAATACGAAACTTCAGGAATAATTTCATGTTTATAACTATATACCACACCCCTTTTTTTCCTTGGTTCAAATATCCGTGAAAACACAGTCCTTGAAACCACATCTAACTGCAAATATCTTCGAATAGCGGCTTGAGAGTAATCTGGATAAGATGGAGCCGAAGGATCAAAACGATAATGAGTTTCGTTATAAGTAAGGCTTGGAACAATATCCACTTTTTTTTGCAAGTTAATGGGATAAGAAATCTGAGGTTCAATAATAATTCGTTGTCCTGTCCTAATTAAGTCTTCATTAGGATTAAATGCGCCTTTTACTGTAGAAATAGACTTATTTTGAGGGTCCGAAAAATTAACGACTTTATCAAAAGAAAAAGACCGCGCAAATTTAACATAATTCAAGTCAAAAGAAGCATAAAAATTGGTTTGTCCCAATTTCATTTCTTTAAAAGAGTACTGAACCTCAGGAAACCGATGAACAGCATCATCATTATTATCCAAAGGGTCCGCTTTCAGAAGATTTCTATAATAGCTGACATCAAAGCTGATATGACTTCGTTCTGTATTATGGGATAAAGTAAATCGATTATCCAAAGCAGGGTCTCCATGGAGATTTCCCAACTCATCGGGAAAATCCCTTAAATAACGTAAATCTGAAATATAATAAAGCTGGGTGTTTTGAATGTAATCATTGGGCAACCAATAGGTATGGGCATAGCTCATATAACCTCTTTCACTGCCATTGGCATTATTTCCCTCAGCAAAAGCTCTATCCCTCATTAGAAAACCACGAAAAATCCCTGAACTCTCTGGAGTCAGGACATATCTATATTCTATCCCGCCTTTCAGACCTCTTTTCTCATAATTTTTTAGTTTAAAAGTGAGGTCCTTATTTCGAGACAAAGCCCAAAAAAAACTCTCTGAAATAGCCGTTCCTCCAAAAGAACTATGATCAATCACTGGAGGCAAAAAACCAGTTTGTCGACCACTTTTTAAAGGTACAACGATTTTCGGCAAAATAAACACAGGAACATCCATGATCTTTAAAATAGGATAATCTATCCAGGCATATCCGCCTATTTCAGCCTCGATTTTCTTTCCTGAAAAGCTCCAATCTGGTGGACAAGTGATACAGGCAGAATAGGACCCTTTTTGAACAACATAAGTGTTCTTTCCAGTCTTGGTTACCTTTTCTCCTTGAAAGACCACTTGACCTGACTGAACATACCCTTTCCTTAGAGTCCCAATTCCCTTTTCATAATTGTAACGAATCTCCTCAGCCTCGGAATAAGTTATTTTGTTTTTAATAACAACATGCCCCACACCTTTAATCATTTTTTTCTTGAGATCAATTATCGCCTTATCACAGCTTAACATCTGATCCTCAATAAAAATTTGCACATTCCCTTCTAATATGATTTTTTTTTCCTTACCTTTTCGCAACATCCGATCAGCCCCGATTAACATCCCTGAAACATTCATCAAAGCAAAAGAGGACGTTGAATAAAGTAGAAGACAAATAAACAGTGCAAAGGGCTTTCTAAACATCCAAACGACACTCATCATCTTCGTGTAAAAGGTGAAAATAGTCGGGAGCTTTTTGAGAAAACTCTTCTAGAGTTTCTTCCAAAAACAAGGGCTTTAAGTGTGAGATATAAAAAGGAACTTCTTTCTTCTTTAAACCTTTTATATCGTTTAGTAAAAGATCCAAAGTATAATGACAGGAAGCTCGAGCTAGCTTTTCCATCCGGCTGGGAAAAGTAATTTCCGTAAAAATGGCTACCAAATTAGGACATTGGTTTGCAACCTCCCAGATGGTCTTACATGGTCCTGTATCCCCTGTAAATAACACTTGCCTCGAACCATCATCAACCAAGTAACCGACAGCATACTTAAAATGATTCACTTTAAAAGGAGTTACCTTATAACCATTCACAAAAGCACTGCCTTTAATTTCCTGAAACTTTAATAGAGGCTCCTGATTATTAACATGTATTTTAGAAAAATCTGGCCAAATAATATCATTAAAAATATGAGTATGGAGGGCGTCTAACACTCCTTTTATAGACCTTAAAGTTAAAGGCTTTCTATCTTTAGAAAAGGTGTTTTCCAAAAGAAAACAAATATCCTTGATATGATCCATATGAGGA
>RFKI01000037.1 GCA_003694355.1 Bdellovibrio sp. | reverse complement strand
TTACTATGTTGGATAAGGACTCGTTGTTGATAGCTGAGAAAGAGACATCATAGGAAGTGAACTTGATGAGTCCCTTGTATGTTTCCCTGCTCGCATCCACTGTGTTGAGCTTGAGGGCGAGCGAAGCAGTTATGAAGGATAGGACGAGGAAAGCAGTCAATGAAAGGAAGAATGCCTTCTTCTTGCTCCCGCTCCTGCTTATCATATGCCAACCTCCACATAAGCTTTGTCAACTATTATGCTGCCACTCCCAACAACGCCAAGCCCTTGCAAGTCCTCCACAGAACAGGCAGGAGGCCTTATCTCGGGGATGCCATACTTCTCATAGAGGACAACAACAGATGAGGAGGAAGCTCTTGCGAGCCTCGCTATGCCAGGCCTCTCACACGAGAAAGTGCTGCTAGCTGATTTTGGAGATGTTGCCCTGAACTCATACTTAGACGGCAATATTGACTGCAATGAACTGCATATGGAGCCGTCCTTTGCCAAGTCTCCACTAAAAGAGAGCATAGAGAGCATAGATGTCATATCAGCAGAGAGTATCTTAACTTGGTAGGCAATTGGCTCCCTGAATTGCATAAATGAAACAGAAGTAAGGAGGAGTTGGATTATGAATAATATTATGAGAAGGGCAATGAATGAATCTAGCGAATATATGAAAGCTCTCATCCTAAGCTGTATTGAGAAGTAAGGTTTTTAAAGAGTAAGAGTAGGGGACAGTAGGAGGCTGATTGTTATTTGTTAGTTATTCTGGATATTATTCGGTTGTTGCCGATAAGATGGGAGCCTCTTTTATATATGTTGCGAAGGCATAGAGAGGCATGGCAGGTATTGTTGGTTATGGCGCTTATGTGCCACATTATAGGATAACAACAAAGGAGATAGCAGGAGTATGGGGAGAATCTGTTGAGAGGATAGAAAAAGGCCTCGGCATAAAGGAAAAGGCAATCGCAGGTCCGGATGAGGACAGTGCAACAATTGCAGTAGAGGCTGCCAGGATAGCCTTAGAAAGAGCAGGCATAGATGCTAGTAAAATAGGGGCTGTCTATGTAGGAAGTGAGAGCCACCCCTATGCGGTCAAGGCAACTGCAACAATAGTAGCTGAGGCAGTAGGAGCAACCCCTATGACGACGGCTTCTGATTTGGAATTTGCTTGTAAGGCGGGCACAGCCGGTATGCAGATGGCAGCAGGCCTTGTTGACTCTTCTTACATTGAGTATGGCTTGGCGATAGGAGCAGATACGGCACAGGGAAGGCCAGGGGATGCATTGGAATACAGTGCAGCTAGCGGAGGAGCTGCTTACATCATAGGCAAAGAAAATGGAATAGCTGAGATAGAGGAGACCCTCTCCTACACAACAGACACGCCGGATTTTTGGAGGAGGAACAAAGCCAACTACCCTAGCCATGGCGGCCGTTTTACTGGAGAGCCTGGCTATTTCAAGCACCTCTTGGGAGCAACACAAGCAATACTGGAAAAGACAGGCTACAAGGTGAGGGATTTTGATTACGTTGTCTTCCACCAACCAAACGCAAAATTCCCGTTGGCAGCGGCCAAGAAACTTGGCATAGACAAGGAAAAGATACTGCCAGGACTCCTAGTCCCTATTGTGGGCAACACATATAGCGGAGCCTCCCCTCTTGGCTTGGCCAATGTCTTGGATATGGCAAAGCCTGGGAGCAAGATACTTATGACAAGCTTCGGCTCAGGAGCTGGGAGCGACTCCTTCATCTTTAATGTTACTGACAAGATAGAGGAGGCGAGGCAAAGGGGAACTCCTCTAAAACACTACTTAGAGAACAAAAAGTACGTGAATTACGCTATGTATGCTAAGATGAGGGGCAAGATAAAATTAAGCTAATATTGAAGTAGTATATAGGTTATATATAACAATATAT
>RFKI01000291.1 GCA_003694355.1 Bdellovibrio sp. | reverse complement strand
TTTCTTTTTCTCCCAAAAGGTGACCTCTCATGTCTTTTTCTCTACGAACTCTTCTATGTTTTTTAGCTTTGGCAAAAACCTTGGGATCTAAGCTGTCCACTTCGACATCTGGCTGAATTCCTTCAGCCTGAATGGATCTTCCACTTGGCGTATAATATCTAGCTACAGTTAGCTTTAATGCAGAACCGTCATTCAATTTGATAATAGATTGGACAGAACCCTTACCAAAGCTTCTTTTACCCATAATAAGAGCTCTTTTATTGTCTTGGAGAGCACCAGCTAAAATCTCACTTGCACTTGCAGAGTACTCATCGATTAAAACAATAATAGGAAATCCCAAACGGCTTCCAGGTTTTCTGGCTTTTCGAACATCTTTTTGCTTTTCCTTGCGTCCCTTAGTGCTCACAATAATTCCTTTATCAAGAAACATGTCACTGATTTTCACAGCTTGATCTAAGAGACCTCCTGGATTTCTACGAAGATCTATAATGAGCCCTTTTATGGCTTTATACTTTTTCTCATGTTTTTCTAAAACCCTTTCCAGTTCTCTATTTGTCTTTGCCATAAAACCTGTTAACCGAACATATAAATACCCATCCCCCAAGTCTGTCGCTTTTACAGACTTTAATTTAACAACTCCTCGTTTAATAACAAAGTCTTTAGGTTTATCAAAACCATCTCTATAAATCGACAAGGTCACTTTAGTGCCGCTCTTTCCCTTCATCTTTTGAGAAGCTTCTTCCAAGGTCATGCCCTTCGTAGATTCTCCATTAATAGCCACAATTTTATCACCAGCTTTCAGTCCAGCTTTCCAAGCTGGAGCATCTTCAATAGGGGAAATAATTGTAAGAACTCCTTTCTTGATTGTAATTTCTATTCCAAGTCCCCCAAATTCCCCTCTAGTTTCAGAGCGAAATTCCTTAAAAACCTCTGGTGGAAGAAAGTTGGTATGAGGATCTAGTTCTTTTAACATTCCTTTAATACCACCATAGATCAATTTTTTTGTTGGAACCTCTTCAACATAATATTGTTGAACGAGGTTTAAAACTTGCGCAAAAAGCTGTAAATCTTCATAGCGATCTCTGGCAAAAGAACTAATGGACCCTCTTTGTAAAAAGAGAAAAACAAAAACAAGGGCACCTATTAAACTTAAAACCTTTTTCTTTCTAAGACTTTTCATATCAGTTCCTTTCCTAGTTCACCTCTGAAAATGGTTTCGGTTTCTGAAACCATGGCTCTGGATCAATGGCATCAGAAAAATGACGAATCTCAAAATAGAGACCATTACGTTGATGTAAAGCACTATATCCAACCAAAGCCAATTCTTGACCTAAAGACACAGTATCTTTAACCCTGACTTTAGGATCCACAATGCCACTATACACAGAGTAATAGTTATCTCCATGATCAACAACAATGGTTTGGCCCAATCCAGGAATCCACCCTATAAAACTAACTTGTCCTCGATAAACGCTCCGAACAGGCTCTCCTAAAGAGGCTTTAAAGAACAGGCCTTTGTGACGTAGCCTATATCGATACTTTTCATCAAAATACAATCCATATTTTTGAAAAACGGAAGCTAATACAGGCTTTGGCAAAATACCTTTTTGCTCAAAAAAAGCCACATCAATACTCTTAAAATCCACCTCTTCAAAAACATTTTCCACATCTTCTTTTAGAATCTCTGAACGATGGCGGACCGTTTTCATTAAATTTAAATAGGATTGATACTGCTTTTTAAGCGCTTTTAGGAGATTTTTTTTTGAACGCTGACTGATCAGCAGCTCTTTTTCCTGTTTTTTCATCCGACGCTGCAACCTTAAAAGACTTTTTATCTCTCTTAAAAGCTTCACTTTTTCACCATTTAATACCAGTAAATTATGCTCAAATTTTTCCAAAAAACGATGCTCATGAACACTAACAGCTTTCAAATATCTTAAGCTTTTATCAAACTGATTGGAGTTTGTAGAAGAAAATAATATCTGCATGGAAGAACGTCCACTC
>RFKI01000290.1 GCA_003694355.1 Bdellovibrio sp. | reverse complement strand
TGTTCAACCCTTGCACCAAAAAAGGTGCGCTTCCAAAGGGTCTGGTAGGTCAGGCCCTTTGGAAGAGAAAAGGATTTTCCAAACCAAAAAGGAGGTTCAAAATGGCCCTAACAGTGACTACAAATATTGCGTCTATAAACGCACAAAATACTTTGGCAAAAAGCCAACGAGCTCTAGACAAAAGTTTTGCTCAGCTTTCATCAGGAAGCCGCATCACCAAAGCTGCCGATGATGCTGCTGGCTTATCTATTAGTGAAAACCTCAAATCAACCATTAGAGGTTACACTCAAGCGAAACGAAATGCGAATGACGGTATTTCTCTTGTTCAAGTGGCAGAAGGTGGACTTGGAGAAATCAGTAACATCTTAACTCGATTGAGAGAACTAGGTGTTCAAGCCGCTTCAGATACCGTAGGAGATCAAGAAAGAGCCTTTATAAATAAAGAAGTCCAACAGCTCAAAAATGAGGTTCAACGTATCGCAGAGTCTACCCGCTATGCAGACACTCACTTATTAGACGGTTCAGGTGACACCTTTGAGTTTCAAATTGATGTCGGAAATGATGATTTTCAGGACCGTATTACATTTGATGCCAGTTCACAAGTAGCTACACTTGATGAATTAGGCATCGCTGACTTTGATTTTAGTGATAAAAATAGTGCTCGTGAAGCTCTTGACGTTCTCGAAGACGCTCAACGACAAGTTAATGGATATCGAGCCAACCTCGGGGCCCTGCAAAACCGCCTTGTTTCTACTGTGGAAAATCTCGGTGTAGCCATTGAAAACTTCTCTGCAGCCAATTCGCGAATCCGAGACACAGACATCGCTCAATCCTCTGCTGAGATGACCAGAAACCAGATCTTACAAACAGCTTCAGTGAATGTTCTTGCACAAGCTAACCAAGCACCTATGAATGCACTTAAATTGATCGGTTAATAAAAAGCTTAAGGGGAAGGGTTCCTCCTTCCCTTTCCCGGTACCGACCTACCAAGAGGGGAGGGACCTCCCCTCTTGGGTACTTTTGGGTTGGCACTGGTTCCATGATGAAACCACTTTATTGGTTATTTTTAGTAATTTTTACCCTTTTTAATTTCCTCTCTATACAGCCTCTCTTTTCATTTTCTATAAGTTGGTCTTTTAGTGAAAGGACCATCAATATGAAAAAAAGCAATTCTGTATTTTACGCATTGACCATTCTTTTAACCCTATTTCTCTGTTCTTTATCTTTTGCAGCTCCTCTCAATCAAACTTCAAGCTCTATAGCCAAAAGTAAAAATCAGAGCTTGAAAGCCTCTTATGTTTTTAACCAGCAAAATCTCATTGGTACCACAAAGAACCCTTTGAGTATGAACCCTGAAAAACTCACTGTTCAATCTCATCATTTCACTCTTGAAAAACCCCTCAATAAAAGACTTTCCTTCATCCTTAACCTAAAAGCACTCCGAAATCATGTCCTGTTATCAGGTTTTGGACAAACCATCGATGCACAAACCAGTGGTCTAGGTGACGTGATCCTAAAAACCAACTTTAAACTGAGCTCTTCCTGGAAAGCTTCTTTGGGCCTCAGTATTCCAACAGGATCTTATGAAGAGAAAATAAATGGACATCTTGTGTCTTATCCTGGTCAGCTGGGTTCTGGAACTTTTGATGGAATTTATTCTTTAAATTTCTTTAAACACTGGAGAAATCTCACGCATCGAGTGTCTATTGACTCCATCATTCGTACAGGAAAAAACAAACTCGACTATCGTTTAGGAAATGAATTTAAGTTTCAAGCATCTTCATACTTCTGGATCACTCGTCACTTTGCTATGACAGGATCTGGATATTATAAAAGTTGGAACAAAGTATCTGGCCAGACAAATCCTTTCGATCCTTTTGCTGCCGCAGGATCCAGATGGGCCGCCTATCTGGGCCTATCTTCCATGTTTTCTATAAAGAGCTGGGTGAGCGCTTATGTGGATGCTGGAGTCCCCCTAGTTCAAGAAGAATATGGCCCCCTAAAGGGACTCAAAAGTCAATGGTTTATCACAACAGCTCTTTTGTTCTAATCAAACCCTCAAAAAAGCACCTTCAATTAGGAACTAAGAATTCTGAATGCCAACGACATTATGCGCATCTTTGCAGCCTTATAATACCAACAAGATTGCTTCAATTTACTTTTCGATGATATAAAGCTTCTATACCTTCAAATTATAACAATAGGCTATTCTATGAACAAAATCCTTATTCTTGGTTCTTCAGGGCAAGTGGGTTACTATTTAACAGAAATACTTGGTTCAGAGGCCATTCCGCTTTCAAGAGATGAAGCCCCCCTGAATAATATAGAGCAACTCCAAAAGATTCTATCCTCATATACTCCTAAAGCCATCATAAATGCTGCAGCCTATACTCTTGTGGATCAAGCCGAAAACGAAAAAGAAAAAGCATTTATGATCAATGCCACAGCCCCAGGTATCCTGGCTCAGTACTGCAAAACAAACGATATCCCTTTCGTTCACTTTAGCACAGACTATGTTTTTGATGGCAAAAAAAAGCAGCCCTACCATGAAGAAGATACCCCTCACCCTTTAAATACCTACGGAAAAAGTAAACTGGCTGGAGAAAAAGAAGTCCTGGAAAAAGGGAATAAATATCTTATCTTTAGAACCTCCTGGGTTTATAGTCTGCGCAGAAAGAACTTCTTGAAAACCATTTTACAAAAAGTGTGGAAAAAAGAACCTCTAAAAATAGTCAATGACCAGATCGGAACCCCCAATTGGGCCTTTGATATTGCCAACATCTCAATTCAATGTCTTAATCAAGCTTTACAATTTAACAAATTTCCAAAAGGAATCTATCACCTCAGCAGCCAAGGGGAAACTTCCTGGTTTGGATTTACAGAAAAAATTTTAAGCCTTCTTCATCAGGAAAACTATCCTCTTTATCCCATATCCACTCAAGAACTTGCCCCTAAAGTACAAAGACCCTTTTATTCGGTTTTAGGAACACAGCTTATTCAAAAAACTTTTCAAATAGAACTGCCCTCCTGGCAGGAGAGTCTTAAAAAAGCCCTTTCCCCTATAAACTTAGGAGACCTAAAAAATGGAAGTTAAAAACTTCTCCATACCTGATTTGAAGCTAATTATCCCCCAAAAATTTGAAGATAACCGGGGATATTTTATGGAGATCTATAAGAAAGATTTTTTTGAAAAAAACAATGTCCCTATTCAATGGATCCAGGAAAACCTCTCTTGCTCTTCACCTCTTGTATTAAGAGGGCTCCATTTTCAATTCAACCAACCTCAAGCCAAGTTAGTGACCTGTCTTCAAGGAAAAATATTTGATGTAGCTGTTGATATCCGCCCCCATTCTCCCACTTATAAACAACATATAAGTGTGATGCTTGATAGCTCTAGCCCTTCTTTCTTCTATATTCCTGAAGGTTTTGCTCACGGATTTTTAGCTCTTGAAGGCAGTCCCGCAACCGTTCTTTACAAAGTAAATGCCCCTTACAATCCCAAAGGAGAAGGGTCCATCCGATGGGATGACCCAGATTTAAAAGTTCAATGGCCCCGACAATCAAACCTGATCATTAGTCCTAAAGATCAAAAGGCTCCCTATCTCAAAGAAATTTCTGAAAAACTTGAGTCCTGGTTCTAATCTGCCAGGTTTTTATATTTTTTATAAGTGCTTTCTGCCATCTTATGTTGCCGCTCCCACTTTTTTGTCTCTTTTTGATAGTCCTTTTGTTTACCTAACCACACAGATTTTTCTTTTAAAGCTTCCTTTCTCTTTTGATCAATTTTCTTTACAAGCTCAGCCATTTTCTGAACCTGAAGACTCCAATTTTCTCTTTCATTTTTCACTTCTTCTATTTTCTTATTATATTCCATAATATTCTGCTCTCGTTGAGCAACATTTACCTTCAATTGTTGAAGTAATTTCTCTAGTTTGGCAATTTGACCTTCCTCCCTCTTTTTTAAAAGTTCTTCTTTCTTTTTATACTTTTGAAGCTTTTTTTCTAAAAGCGCTAAACGTTTTTTGTTTTTATCCACGTTTTTCGTATTCTTTAAAAGCTGTTTTTTTAGTTTTTTAAGCTTCACAGCTGCTTTGTGAGCTTGACGAACATTTTCTTTAGATATCTCAAGATTCGTTTTATACTGTCTGTAATTAGCTTCACTATTTTCCACATTTTCTTTCAGCCTCACCAAGCCATCACTGACTTGAGTCTTTGCCAAGAGGTTTGAACAAATCATTGCCGAAAAGAAAATTATTAATGTATTTCTCATTTCTTCCTCCAATTATTTTTCTTTATATTTCACACCTTTAACTTGTCCATACTTCGGACAGTTATTTTTTAATGAGGACCGATAAGATCCGATTTCATCTTCCCAATACTCTCCGTCAAACTTCCAATTGAGTATTTTCGTGGGTTTCACACTGGCAGGGATTCGAGTTTGACCACCCGTCTTTCCTCCTGCAACCAAGTAACGAACGTTTTCTCCACTCCCAGCAAAAATTTCAAATCGCAAGAATTCATTATTCTCTAGAATTTTTGCTATTTGATATCGAAGTTTCTTTAAGTGTTGAACAAGGGCTCGCCCAGCTTTTTCCTTAAGTTGATACTTCTCTTTTGCAATTCTTTTTTGAATCTTCTTTCTTAAATGAACAAATCCTCTTCGCCCATCCTCATAAACCTTTAATGTAAACAAATACTTTTTAATCAGATTTCTTTCAGCACGAATATGAGCCTTCCACTCATTAATCTTCGCAATT
>RFKI01000289.1 GCA_003694355.1 Bdellovibrio sp. | reverse complement strand
GAAGAAACAGGTGTTATAAGAGTCATAAAAATTTTTCATAGTCATCGACATGACGTGTTGATCGTTAAGAAAACTAATCCCAAGCAAAACTGTAAAGAAATTTTTTTAAACAGACTGATCTATTAACTTTTGAATTTTGTCTCCAACTCCTCTGCGATTAACAATACCAAAAGTATCGTCAATCTGCCGGCCCCAAGTATGAACCCGCGCCCACCTAATAGATAACCCCTGCTCAAATAACATCCACGCAGCCGCGAGAAGTGCTCCTTTCTGGTTGTTCCCCGTAAAACTCACTACCACTTCCTCTGAATCTTCACTCACTTTTTCAATAGCGGAGAAGTGCACTTGAGGCTTTTTCACCTGCCCTTGAGACAAAGACCCTAACAAACGCCCAAATTGTGGGGCTGTCTTAAGAGTTGTTACCTTAAACCAGTCATACACTCCCCACTTTTCATAAGTGTGTACAAAGGCCTCCTGGATACCACACCCCGCCTCATAAAGCTGTTTTACAAAGTGCAGGAACAATCCCTCCCTGTCTTTTTTTTTGTAAAAACGAATCCATAGTTCACCTTTTCGACGCCCAGCAATTACAAGAGGATCTTTCTCACCCACTGTCCTTCTTAAGACTTTTTGAGCATCCTCCAATAATACCCTATGAGGAAGGTTCTCAATCAAAGAGATCTCTAGTCTTTTAAAAAAGGCCAGCTCCTCTTTCTGTTTAAACTGTTTTTCAACCTTCTGAAAAAAACCGACAACTTTAGGCACCTCAGGCTGCCGCAAAACTTGTATCAAACGAGCTAGCAAGCTTTCCTTCCATGAGTTCCAAGCCTCAGGATTCGTGGCCAGAATATCAACAACAGTAAAAGTGGCAAGTAACCGAAGATGACGCCCCTTTACTCCATGTTGATGCAACCACCTCCAAGTTTCAGGAGACAAAGGGTTTCTTCGAAAGGCCGCTCGAGCTAATAGTAAATGATTGTAAACAAGAGCTTCAATCATTTCTCTATCAGCCCGAATCCCCCATCTCTTAAAGTGCCGACGAACGAGGTCCTTTCCTTTTTGAGAATGATCTCCCTTGAGCCCTTTTCCCAGGTCATGGAATAAACAAACCCACAACAAGCAACGCCAGTCCTTATTTGTTAATTCTTTATTCAAAAACTTTAACTGACCCAGACGACGAGGATGCGAGCACAGCTCCTTTAGGGTTAGAGCACACTGAAGTAAGTGCCTATCTACTGGGTACCTATGGTACTGGTCATGTAAAACCATTCCTGAGACTCGTTTTAAATCTCTAACATAAAACGAAAGAAGCCCTGAGCGAAATAAAGACTGAAAAAAAGCAGCACTTTGTGTGGGCACCCAGTATCTATAAAAGACTTTCCCCCATTGTTGCGGCTCCAAGCGTCTCCATTTTTTTTTATTACCTCTCAATTCCTTCGCAATCCGATACTCCATCACAGGAACAGGAAAACGCTCTAGAGCCTGAAAAAAATGAACAAGCCGTGACAGTTTCAAAGCCTGTATCTCTTTATATTTCTGATCACTCATTTTAGAACGATGGATAATAACATCAGAAAGAAAATGAGCCTCATAAAGCACTTGTTGAAGCTTTTGCATAAACACAAGAGGATCTAAGTCAAAAAAACAGGCAATGTCTTCCTGAAAGTCTTTGCTCAAAACTTCACGGCCTCCGTAAAAGTGAAGAAGGTGTCTGACAGCCAGCAAAAGTGACTTCAGTTGCTGAAGACGACCCGTCAGTTCCTTAAAGTCCTGTTGTTTTTCCGGAAACAATTCAAAAACATAAAGGGCCTGTTGCACATCACGAAGCCCTCCTGGTCCATACTTCAAATGAGGCTCCAATGAATTGAAAGCCACATGATGCTTTTTTTTCCTGGCATCCCTTTCCGAAAGAAGAGACCTGAAAATCTGTCTGCGAAAACGCTTTTGTTCCCAAAGTCGTTTTTTTTCACGAAGAAAACGTTCTTTACCCTTTTCACTTAAGGGGCGCCCAAACATTAAAGCCAAAATATCAAAATCTTCCACCCCCCGCGTCCAATCATCAGGATTTTGTGGCATCCGACACCGAACCCTTAAGCCCTTTTCTTGAATCACACGAATAACTGTTGATGCCACGTTTTCCGAACCCACAAACAAAAGATCAATATCTGAGTGCGCACATAACTCTTCTCTGGCAAAAGATCCCAACGCAATGGGTTCAGCCTCTTCCCACCCTGGAATGGCTTGAAGGTCTTCTAAAAGATGCTGAGATAATTTTTTTGAAGCCTGAAGGGCTCTTTCACAGCCCTTTTCACTGAGAAAGTCAAATGACTTAAAAGGAGGGCTTTTCATGATTTTTCTATAAATCTCTGTCTCCATTGAGCCAGGTGATTTAAAGCCTCAAGAGGAGTCAATTCAAAGACAGAGAGATTTTTGAGCTCCTCTTTTAAATGCAAAAATTCTCTATCTTCTTCACTTAAATGATCCTCTTCTTTTTCCACAAAAGCATCTAAAAGGCTCAGTTGATTCGAGGAAGCCCCTTGCTTCTCCAGTTGCCTTAGAATAGCACTCGCTCTTCGAGTGACCTCAGAGGGCAGACCAGCCAGACGGGCCACATGAATCCCATAAGACTTATTGGTGGCCCCTGGCATCAGGGTGTATAAAAAAACCATTTCATGACTTTGTTTTTTTTCTTGAATCGCCATATGAGCATTTTTAATTTTTGGATACTTCTCAGCTAAAGCAGTGAGCTCATGATAGTGAGTTGCAAAAAGGGTTAAAGGCTTCTTTTTTTCAACTAGATATTCCAATATCGACTGAGCCAAGCTCATACCATCATAAGTGCTTGTTCCCCTCCCTACCTCATCTAAAACAACAAGAGATTCCTCTGTTGCAAGCCTTAACATTTCTGCTGTTTCTTTCATTTCTACCATAAATGTTGAAAGCCCTTCTGATAAGAAATCACTCGCTCCAATGCGCGTGAATAACTGATCAAAAAGGGGCAACTGAGCTTCCTGAGCGGGAACGAAACATCCTATCTGAGCTAAAAGAGCAGATATGGCCACTTGTCTCATCAATGTGCTTTTTCCAGCCATATTAGGACCTGTCAGAAGCAGACATTCTGAACGATCTAAAATAATATCATTGGGAACAAATGTTTTTTTCACCTCTTGTTCCACAACAGGGTGACGGCTTCCCCTTAAAGTGAGACGACGGTCTTCTGAAAAAGATGGTCTTACATATTGACGTTCTAAGGACAACCAAGCAAAACTTAAAATCACATCAAGTTCGGCCCATAAACGATTCGCTGCAAGGATATCTGCTCGTGCCTCTAGTAATTTTAAACGTAACTGGTGAAAAATCCTCTCTTCCAAATCTTGTCGCCGAGCCCTTGCCGAAAGCACTCGATCTTCCAACTCTTGTAACTCTTGAGTGACGTATCGCTCAGAGTTCGTCAATGTCTGCTTTCTTTTATAGTGCGCTGGAACTTTACTCTTGTGAGTGTTAGTAATCTCAATAAAGTAACCAAAGACATTATTGTATTTAATCCGCAATGAGGGAATTTGAAGTTTTTCTCTTTCTCGAGCTTCCATTTGAGCAAGCAAGTCCTGACTGTTTTCAGCCAAACAAACCAACTCATCCAACTCTTGTGAAAAGCCTTTCCGAATAAACCCTCCTTTCTTGAGAGGACCTGGCTCATCCACTAAAGCAGAAAAAACAAGCTGCACAAGGTCTTGCAATGTTTTTAAAGAAGCTTTCTCCCCTTGTTGAACAATCTGACTCACTTGAAGACCAAGCTGGAGAGAGGCTGCCAAAGAGAGGAGGTCCGAAGGTTGAGCTTGAGCTGTGGCCATTTTGCTCAAACGTCTTTCCACATCCCCCATTTCAGATAACAAACGGCGCACTTTTTTTAAGACATCCACTCGAGACATCCACTGCTCCACCTGATTCCATCTCTCCTCAATAAGACGTCTGTCTTTAAGAGGAAAAGCCAACCAAGACTTTAAAAGACGAGCTCCTGAAGAGGTTTTTGTGCGATTGATGGCATAAAATAAACTCCCCTTCAGATCTCCCCCATAAGTCTTAAAAACTTCCAAATGACGGAGCACTAGTGGAGAAACTCTCATCCTTTGATTTAACTGCCGTTTTTGAAACTCATAAGTAAGTGGTTTGTCTGTTGGTTGCATATAGGAAACATAGGCCAAAAGTCGACGGGCGCTTTCAGGCAAGGGTCCCTCTACCACTTCATCATAAAGAGAGAGTACGCCTTCTCTTTCTTCTTCTATCCACTGCTTCTTCTGCTCAGAAGATAGGACAAACTCCACAGGTTGAAGAATTTGAAATAAAGCATCTCTTTCTTGTTGAGAGCTCACCATGTAATAAAAAGCTTCACCAGTAGATGTCTCTAAAAAACTCACTGTTGAAGTATCAAAAGCACATAAATAATGAGAAGAAAGTTGATCGAGAGTTTCTGGATCATAAACCATGCCAGGACTTAAAATACGTGTGACAGCCCTTCGCACCAAGCCTTTGGCTTCCTTAGGGTCTTCTATCTGATCACATATTGCCACCTTATGACCGGCAGCTAACAGCTTGGCAATGGGAGTGGCCACACTATGGTAAGGCACTCCACACATAGGCGTTTCATCTTGCGCCTTTTTATTCCTAGCTGTAAGAGTGATATTTAAAATAGGGGCTGCAATTTTGGCATCCTCATGAAACATTTCAAAAAAGTCACCCATACGGAAAAGAAGAATCTTATCTTTATGTTGCTTTTTAATTTCCCAGTACTGCTGCATTAAGGGTGTCATTTTTGCTCCCCCCATACCTATGCCCCCCTCTTCTCCCAAAATGGTTGTTGAGTCTGAAACCTAGACACGAAATTCATGGATAACCCTTATTTAACGTTTAATCTTTATTAACCCATAAAAACTATGGTGAAAAGAGCTATCAAAACCTCCTTTTGATGCTATGCATTTTCTTTCCTCTTGGATTTTATTTAGACGATGGCCTTCATATGAGGTATATCCATCATAACTTGGTAACAAAAATGACGAAACAAAGACCTTTTCCAAAAGAACAAAGCTTCTTATGAAATTTTTAAAAAACAAAATCTTCATAGGTGCTACGGCCCTTATACTAACCACTTTTTTTATAATTATTTGGAGTGGAAAGAATTTTGCCCCATCCCAACCACTTCCTGTTTTTGGAGCTATAAAACCTTTCTCTTTGGTCAGTCAGGATAACAAACCCTTTTCCCTTTCAAACCTGAAAGGAAAAATCTGGGTTGTGGATTTTATCTTCACTTCATGTCATGGTCCTTGCCCCCTAATGACACGACAAATGAAACAACTTCAGGAACACTATGTGAATTCCCCCGACGTGCACTTCCTTTCTATTTCCATTGACCCTCAAACAGATACACCTCAAGTGCTTAAACGTTATGCTCAAAAATTTTCAGCAAACTTTTCCAAATGGACTTTTTTAACAGGAGACCTAAAAACAATCTCCCTTCTTGCCCGCAACAGCTTTAAACTGTCTTCGGGAACACCAGAAAACCCTAGCCTTCATACAACAAAATTTGTTTTACTGGACCGTTCAGGACAAATCCGAGGATACTATGACAGCCAAGACAGTCTCCTTCTGGAAAAAATTAAAGCCGATATCCAAAAGCTTCAAAAGCAAAAACCACATTCTGACTTATGAAGGAAGAAAGTCCACCAACAATGATTTCCAGGAAGTTTTCTCGCAAAGACTTTCTTTTAATTGAACCAATCCCCTATTGAAATCCAGAAGCAAGGGTCATGAAAAGGCTGGCATGAGGTTTGCTTGAGAGGTAGTATTATGATTATAAAATACCAAATAATAACAAGAAAATCTGTTCTTTTTGCTCTTTTAATCACGTCCTTTTTATTAGAGCCAGTGCCATTATTTGCGACTCCAAAGGACAAAAAACGCTGCCACCTTCATCTGGTTTCTTCTCAAAACCTCAACGAGTTGACCAAAACTCGACATAAAAAACTTAAGGAAGAAGCTCTAAAAGCTAAAAAACAAGCCTTCTCCAAAAAAATGGTGGAAACTTTTACGGACCAATTCCAAATCCCTTATGTGGACTTTTCTACGATTGACCCCTCTCATATTGAAAAAAGTCTTCAAAGCCCAAATGAAGGCTTTCAATATGTTTTTAAAATTTCCCCACTCAAACCTTCCACCTCTGACCTAACAACCAGATATTCAATTGTGCCTCGCTGGCCTGAGTCCCTGAAAGATGAGCTTAATATTTTGATTCTTCCTCAAAAAATCACCATTCAAGATATCAAAAGAGTTTATCAGGGCGCCAGAAACGATTTTATTCAAAGCGTATTAAAAGAACTCAAAGAAAGTAAAAAAATACGACTGGAAGTACTCCTTGAGATGTCTCAGGAGATTCAAGCGACTCTTTATCCCCGCTTTCAGCCCCTCGCTCTCACCTACTTTTTTATTAAAACCACGGAGTTTGCCAGCCGCAACTTCTCATGGAATCTCCCCCCCCAGCTACTCTTTCAAAAGGACTTTCTGAAAAAAAGCTCAAGACATCAAATGATCTCACTACTGAG
>RFKI01000001.1 GCA_003694355.1 Bdellovibrio sp. | reverse complement strand
GCCTTTAGCACGAGATCCAAATAAAATAACTTTTAGAATATTTTTAAACGAAGGGAAACAGGACCTTATTTTTTGAACAACTTCTTTAGATAAACCAGACTGTTTTATATCATATTTTTTATACATTTAACTCTCTTGAACTTAAAGTATCTATAAGGTCAGAGAATAATTCAAAGTAAACATTCACTATTTTTTCGGTAATTTGATCGGCAACCTTCTGATTATAAGTGTGAAAACTCAAATTTCTACTAACAATCATATCCATCCATTCTTGTCCATTTTGAATAAGACCAGCTTTAAAGGCTTCTCGAATAGCATCTTTTGAGCCCGTTATCTGGGTATTCCCCTGTGCACTAAAGAAGTCTTTTAAAGTCTTCCAAGCCAACTCATGGGTGTATTCAAAACTTTGAATAAGTCCTTGTTTTTCCAACTTACTTAGAGGTCTTGTTTGACTAAGCTGAACAGCTTCTTTTAACTCATTATAGGCTCTTTTTAAATTCTCCAAGCGCTGTTTCCAACGAACATCCAGTTCTGTCATTTTGAAGCTCTCCCTAAAACATAAAAATGTATTATAGGAAAATTGAACCTTTGAAGCAAATAGCCTGGTTTCTAAACCTTTCTAAAGCAAGCTTTTTTCTTGGTGCTCTTTCCATTGCTTTAGCTCTTGTCATAAGCTCCCGAAAGACAGCGACTCACCCAAAAGTTCAAAAGACTCCGAATTTAAAAGAAAAAAGATTTTTGACAAAAGATAGGTTCAACTTTAATTCTTTAGAGAAAAAGGAGAATAATCGAATGAACCAAACCCCCATTCCCCTTCAGGAAAAAGAAGTCTATTTGAAATCAGGAGAAGAGTACTACATTCAATACATCTTTTCCAAAGACCATGCTCTTGTTGCCGATGAACCCCTCTCCGTGGGAGGACAAAATAAAGGCATGTCTCCTTATGAACTTTTGCTTTCCGCTCTAGCTGCCTGCACCTCCATGACTCTACAAATGTATGCCAGAAGAAAAAACTGGCCTTTAGAAAAAATTGAAATCAAATTAAGACATGAAAAAATCCACGCAAAAGATTGTGAAAATTGTGAAAGTCAAACTGGCATGGTTGATAAAATTGAAAAAGAAATTGTCCTTCATGGCGACCTTGATGAAGCTCAAAGGCAAAGGCTTCTAGAAATTTCTGAAAAATGTCCGGTACACAGAACACTGACAAGCGAAACAAAAATTTTCACAAAAGCAGTGTCTCAATTTTAACAAACAGAACAGCAGCTTTTTTCATCAAACGCTATAGTTTTTTAAGCTGTTCCCATAAATGAGTTGTGGAATAGCCTTCTACAAATTGAAGGCTTCGCACCTCGCCACCATGAGCTAGAACCACGTCAGCACCCACAATTTTTGAAGGCTCCCAATCTCCCCCTTTAACTAAAACATCTGGCAAAATCTTTTTGATTAAATTAAAAGGCGTATCTTCATCAAACAACAACACATAATCCACAAAAAACAAAGATGAGAGAATCTCTCCTCGTGCATCTTCTTTTTGAAGAGGTCTTTCTCGCCCCTTTAGTCGCTGAACACTGGCATCAGAGTTGAGCCCAACCACCAAAAGATCCCCTAATTGCCTGGCTTCCTTTAAATATCGAACATGGCCCACATGAAGAAGGTCAAAGCAACCATTTGTAAAAACAACCTTTTTACCTTGACGCTCCTTTTGAAGCCTTTCCCAGAAATCTCTTTCAGTTAAAAGATGTCCAGAAGTCCAGACCTTCATAAAACTTTCTTTTTATATAAAGAAAGGCCAGAAAAATACCCCGCCAGATCTTTCCTGAAGATAAAAGAAAGCAAAGGCAGTGTGATCAAGCCCGTCATGAGAATAACAAGATGGCGCCATAACACAAGAAAGGGGTAGTAAACCTTGCGTTGCTGTTCCTCATCTCCCAGTTGAAGGTCAAAAACCCATTCTCCAAAAGTTTTTCCATAAAAACTTCTGGAAACCAGTGAATAAATCAACCACACAGACACAAAAAGAGTGGCTGCACTGAGCTGAACAAAAAAGTCTTGCTGAGCATTCCTATAAACACTCACCAAATTAGCTTCAGTTACAAAAAGAAGGCTTAATAAAAACAATAAAACAAGTGCCACAACAACCAAAGCATCGACCAGAACAGCTAAAGGACTAAAAGGATAAGGTTCAATATTTTTTAACGTCGGAGCGTTATGCCCCCCTCGGCGTGTTGAAGATGAAATAATCTCCTTGTCTTTAATTTGAGGTTCAAAAATGTTGTTAATATCTTCTTTATCATGCAAAGGTGAGGGGGCCGGAGATTTTCGAGGCAGAGGCTCAGAAATTTCAATATCTGGGCTCATCTTCTGCTTTTCTGATGATGACTCTTTGATATCTAATTGAGGTAACTGAAAGGATAACTTTTTATCTAAGACATCTTCAGGAGGCGGCTGAGGGATAAAACGTTTCGTTTTTTCCTCCGACAAATCCACCTTCTGAGCTGACTCCTTTAAAGAGACTGACTTTTTATGAAATCCAAGTCCCGCAGTAAGGGGTTTCATTTCAAAATCATCAAAAGAGTCCACAAAACCCTCCTCTCCCTTTATATAAGGCCCAATTCATACTTTATGATGGCTATGGTTGCGGTGCAAGCGGTTTCAACCCTTAAAACCTGATCTCCTAAAGAAATGGGCTCTAACCCCTTTTGACCTAACAAAGACACTTCCCGTTGGGAAAAACCGCCTTCTCCTCCAATAAATAAATACACATCTTTCTTCAAGGAAACCTCCTTGACCTTTTCTAAAGCTTGACGAAGGTCCATGCCCCCCTGACCTTCGTAGAAAAACAGACCCAGAATACCCTGTGAAGGGTTAATTTGATCTAAAAGAACTTCCAGACTAACAGGAGGCTGTATAGGCATCAGGTCTGCCCGCCCTGTTTGTTCTGTTGCAGAACGCACTATTTTTTCCCATCGTTTTTGGCGAGAACCCCCTATTTTTTTAAGGTCTTTAACAAAACTATAATCAGAGAAGAAGGGACAAACCTCATAAACCCCTAATTCCACAGATTTTTCCACAACCTTATCCATGGTGGAAAATCGAGGAACACTGAGCGCCAGATGAATAAACGGCGGTTTTAAAGAAGGCAAAGGCCGCCTTTCAATAATGCGGGCCTCAGCCTCCTTTTTCTTTCTGGCAACAAGTTCCACAAGAAAAGCCTCTCCTTTTCTTAAAACTTCAAAACGATGCCCTATCTGACGTCGACAAACCTCACAAATGTGATGAAAATCCTCTCCCCGCAAAGTCACCTTTCCTTCACCAAAGCTATCTTCTTTCACCCAATAGCGCCGCATAAAGCCTCCTAAACAGACCCGTTTGTGGCTGATAAAATCAGGAAAAGCTCATGATGGCAATGTGAAACTTATTGAATTCGAGGAGTTTCTACAACAGGCTCTTGGGTTGCCTGAAGAGGCTCTTTAAGAGAGCGTTTCTTTTCTTTAAGAGCAATGGCTTTTTTCATTTGTAAATTTGAAATCGGTTTTCTCGAAAAATGAGAGGCCGACTTTTTCCTTGAACCTTTTGGCCCTTTTTTCAAAACCACCTGATCGCCCACCAAAAAGAAATTATAGTCCAAAACAGGTAAGTCCTTTCTCTTATAAATTTTATAAACTCTTCCCACACTCACTTCTGGTTGCACATGAATCAGTTTTAAAAGGCCAACTGGCACAACAAGAGTTTCAGGATTTTTGTTTTGATAAGAATCGTATAAAACACTCCGACGTCTCACTTCCACAAGCATTCCTTTTTTAAAGCCTTCTTGTAAGCCTGCATTGATATAAAAGTCTCGATAAACAGGCTCTGAATCATTCAAAGGGAGGTTTTTTTTCACTTCAAAAATGGTAAAGTTTTGACTCCATCCCCTAACAGAGGTGAGAAAAATTAGGAGAAAAAGAAGGCTTTTCATAGATTATGTCCTTTCCCTGGATTTCGCCTTCCTTAGCTCTCTTTTTTCTTCCTGATGACAAAATACCCTTCGGCTCAAAAAGAGGCATTCTTAATAAAAACACTATAAAAACTGGACTGGCTATAAGGATTAAAGTTCTGACTCTTTATGAGGACGCACAGAAGAAGAAAGATTTTTCTTTGGAGCATCCTGATCTTTTGAACTCCGAGGAACAACCTTTTGTTGCAACCTCTTAAAAATGGGTTCTCTAATGGCCAAGCGATTATCCTGAAGAACACACTGCTTTGCCAAGCGCTCTTTGGAGTTAATCACAATGGGAGCCTTTAGATTGGCTGTCATCTCTTTAGGATCTTCAGGGATTGTTATAATCACAAAAAACTGGCACTCTGATGGCGAAGACACCTTGATGGCTTCCATATCGCTTTTAGTAAGGTTCACATTATAAGATTCCATAAAAATTTCTGGCTCTAAAACAGGAAAAGCCACAGAGGGTTCTTCACAACTTTGCAGCCAAGCAAAAATATCCTCATTGGGGTCATCTAACAAAACAAATCGAGTTAAATTATCAAACCCCAATAGCCCCTCAGGGAAATGAATAAGGTCTTCTTCCTGAACATCTAAAGGGCCAAACCTAGACGTTTGTACTAACATTTTGCCTCCCGTCCATATATAGAGGATGCCCACAAAGAGAAGACACTTCAAGTCTAAATAGGGTTAAAATTGAAATTTTTTCTAACTCGAAACAGCAAAAGATGTATTGCGTCAAATAGACTCGGCGCAAAATCAAAGATGGAATTAAAAAATCAAGACTCTTTGCTCTTTAGCAATTCAGAAACCGCTCTTGTACTCTCT
This sequence comes from Bdellovibrio sp., assembly GCA_003694355.1. GTDB lineage: Bacteria > Bdellovibrionota > Bdellovibrionia > Bdellovibrionales > UBA1609 > J124. Next base: position 15,047 of record RFKI01000001.1, on the reverse strand, counting down.
GAGCTAGTATTGGCAGACTGAGCATTCTGAGATTGAATGGCCAGATAAACTTCTTCTCGATGAATTTTAGTGTCTTTGGGAGCCTCAATGCCTAAACGAACCTGCTTGCCTTTGATTTGAACAACCCGAATCTTGATGTGATCATCAATGGCAATGCTTTCTCCTAATTTTCGAGTTAAAACCAACATAATGTCTCCTTCAACATCCTGGTCAAAGTTTTTGAAGTAGCGTCTGTTTACTATACGGCCACTTCCGGTTGAAACCTTAGCTATTCTTTATCTTTTTAAATGTCAAGAAACATAATCTAGACGAAAGAAGGAATTGGAATTTATCTTAAAAACTCCAATAAACTCGGCTGAATAAGTTTGCCAGAGGTCTGTAAGGTGGCCTGCAAAGTGCCTTCTGTCTTTGTAATATCACTCATCACTTTAAAAACATCTGCATCTTCCAACTGTGAAGCATAAACCAGATTATCCACCTTATTTTTTTCTAAAGTATCTAAAGCTGTATCGATAGCCATCACTCGTGACCCCACTTGAGAACGCCCTAGAACCACTTGATTGATGGCTGCATCCAATAGATCCAATGTGTCCTGAACACCTTTCTTATCATTGGTCATCAAAGCCACATCCAGTTTTTTAAGCACCTGAAAAACATTCACGCCCCCATTGCCGATGGACTCTTCTTCACTTTCTTCTTTTTCTTTGGCCGAAGCGGGCTGCCTGAGTTTAATATGAGCTCGATGAGAGCGCTCCTGTTTTTGCGTTGAACGTTGATCAGCCCGAGAGTCCTCCCTCGGTTTTTCTCCACGCTGAGCCAGCAATTCTTCTATAGTGGTTGGTTGCTCCATAGAAGGATGAGCAATGCCGTCTTGAGAAAGCCCCTTCCCCAAGAAAACTTTAGAGCCCGGAATGTTCATACCTAAAAAAGAACCTTTATCTACATGAACAAGCATCTCCCCATCATCTCCAAAATACTTCCCACTGCTATCAAAGGGAGGACGAGTGGTCGAAAACCCTCCAAAAATATAACGGTCTCCCAACTTCCGATTCGCCACTCTCACAATCTGTTTGTAAATTTGCTCAATTTCTGTGGCCACAACACGACGAGTTTCTGCATTGGCACTGGCATCATTGGCCTGAGCCAAGGCTAGCTCCTTGGCTCTCACCAAATGCCCTGTTAGCTCATCTAAAGATTGATCTGTGAATTCCAAAAAAGATTTCGCATAATTTAAATTCTTCACATATTGCTTGATTCCTTGAACATCCACACGAGAAGAAAGCACGCGACTGGCAGCTACAGGATCATCTGAGGGTTTCGTGACGCGTTTTTGAGTAGCGGCCTGATCCTGAAGGTTGGCCATCTCAGCGCGGTTCTTGGCCAAGTTCTGGTTCACTTGATCAAATGTCATATTGTCAGCCACTCTCATAAATCTATATGCCTCCTAGTAACGTTTTAAGTTCAACACGGTATCCATCATCTCATCAGCGGCTCTAATCATCCTTGCCGAAGCATCAAAACTTTTTTGAAATTCAATCATTTTGGTTGCCTCTTCATCAAGACTCACACCACTAATACTTTCTCTCAAATTTTTAAGCTGATTGAAAATATCTGATTGGGCTTCAAAGGCCGAGCGAGCCCGACTAGTTTCAATACCCACTTTACTAACAATGCTGTTGTAAAAATCATCAAAGGTGCTTGTTTTATCTTGCAAGACTTTTTTGTACTGCAAAGAAGATAAGATATTGGCAATGCGGTTATCTCCAGGAGCATTAGGCTGAGCGGCGGCCGCAATTTGTCCCACGTCCGATTGAATCAAAGGGTTTAAGCGTAAGCTCTCTGCGGCTCCTTTAACCCCCTTCAAAGGCTCAAAAAACAAAACTCCTTTTTTATTATAACGATTAAAGCCCTCCACATGAGCCTTGTTCACTTCTTGAGCTAAGGAATAAGCCATCTCATCCAGCTGATCTAATAAATTATTAACAACCTTGTCTCTCACATCCAAGAGCCCACCAACGGCGCCTCCTGTAATTTGAGCAGTCACATTAATGGGGTTAGAGTTCTCTGATGCTTTATATAAAATATCAAAATTGCCTTCCTGCTTTCCTTCTCTCCCTGGAGTGGAGGCCACAATAAGATCTCTATGTGAATGCCCTGAAACCAACACAGCTGAATTTCCGGCCGTAATAGTCACCGCACCATCTTTGCCTTCAGCATAACGAATATTAATTTTTTCACTCAGTTCTTTAATCAGTTGATCTCTCCGATCACGCTCATCATTTGCAGGAACTCCATTGAGCTCCACAGTTTGAATTTTCTCATTCAATTGAGCGATCTCTCGAGTCATCTCATTGATCTCTTCCACATGAGAAGCGATCTGAAAATCAATGTCTTTTTGAATGTCTTTAAGCTGATTCACGGCCCGAGAGAAATCTTTTGTCAAAAAGTGAGCCGACTCCTTAACAGCCGTCCTGGTTGCCAAACTCTCAGGGTTATTGGAGAGTTCCCTGAATGAATTGAAAAACTCTCCTAAAAAGTGATTCAGCCCTTTTTGAGACTGCTCATTAAAAACTTGCTCCACACGAGACAAGGACTCATCTCTGGCCTTCAAAAAGCCCAACTGGTTTTGTTCGCCTTCTAGCTGCTTCTCTAAATACTGATTATTGATCCGAGAAATACGAGTCGTACTGGCACCAGACCCTATCTGCAAGCGCCCTTTTGTAATGGGCTCATTGGCTACAACTTCCACTCTTTGACGAGAATAACCTTTTGTGGATTTATTCGCGATATTATGACTCACAGTCTGCAAAGCCGTCTGACTGTTCATCATAGAACGTTTTCCAATGTCCATCATGGACCAAATACTCGACATCTTGTCCCCTTACGGCAAAAGTCCTTTTTGCCTTTTTTAAGCTTCTCGACTCACAAAATGCCCTGAAGCTGTGGGCGCCTGAGCCATTCCCCCTTTTTTCTGATAAGTGTTTTTCTCTTTCAAGGTGTCTCTTAAGGCCTCCATGGCCCCTGTAATGCGATGAAGAGCGGCTTGCACTAAAGATTCATTTTGTAAATTTAATTTTTTAACTCGTTTAACTAAAAGTTCCAAAACCGAATGATAATTCCTTAGCCTTTCACCTCTTTCACCCCCGAAGTGAGTTGCCAAGTCCAAAAGACGATTTTTTTCGGGAGGCAGTCCCTCTTGCTGAAGAATTCTTTGAACAATGGCAAGGCGCTCTTCTTCTCTTTTTTTCACCTCATGAAGCATTCGCTCTTTAGCCCTATTATTTTCATTCAACTCATCCAAATCTGCTGAAATTAAAATCTCTTTTTCTTGGCGAACAACCCGCAAAACACTTCGATAGACCTTCACAAGGCCTTCCAAACTCTGAAGCAATTCTTCATACAAATCTTGATTCCCCATAATTTTATTTCCACTCCTATGAATTCATCTTCAGATGTTCATCTACTAAACGATCAGCAATTTCTCTTGCATCCACATTATATTTTCCTTCATCAATTAATTTTTGAAGACGATTTACCTTTTTGTAATCAATATCATCCTTGCTGGCAATCTCACGAGCTTTTTGATAAGCACTCACTTCTTTAGATAAATCCACCTTAACCGAACCAGAAAGAGGATTTTGTCCTTTTGTTTCTTTCTTCCCTAAACGGTTCAGGGTTTTCTTATCAGCTTGAGATGACTGGTCCACTTGATTCAAGAGCTTACCTGTATGTGAATTAATTTTCATGATTCCTCCTATTTCTACTATTGTACCACATTGAGACAAAAATAAAAATCCAACCTATTCTTTAGACATAATTTTTATCCGTGAAGAGAGTCAATTTCTGTCACCTTCCAGCCTAAACCTCGACCATCTTCCATATTCAAAAGCTCTCCTAACTTTTGTCCGGCAATCACTTTTTCACCCACCTGGATATTCACTTTTCCCTGATAATGAAAGACTGATGACACTCCGTCTTGTTCATGGTCTAGACGCACAAAAACACTCCCATCATCTCCGCGACGAATCAAAGAAACACGCCCATCCCATGGTGCCTGAATTGCTGAAGTCTTCTTTTGTGTTCCAGTTGGCTTTAGAAGAAAAGTTTTTTGTGGGGAGTCTCCTTTTAACTGGTAAATACGCCCTTTTTCTACTGGCAAAGGCCCTTTAGGCGGCCGTAGAGGCACAGAATAAAAGCGTTCTTTTAATTGCCGATAAATCATTTCTCCAAGTCCAATACCTCCCCGTTCCCCCCATTGCTCCACATATTTTTCATCTAGCTTTTGTTCAAAAATTTTTTCAGCCATGGACGGCGCATGAGCTCTATTTACTGTTTTTCTCATGGCCCTTACCATTTCTCTTAAAAACTGCTCCTCATACATTTGAGAAGCCTTTCGCAACTTTTGATCCAATTTTTTTTGCTGCAATTGACGGCTTTTTTCTAGAGAAGAGTTTAAAGGTTTATATAAAGGTAAAGGCTTCAAGGAGTCATCCTTTCAAAAATAAAAAAGGGTGGATGAGCCAAGAACTTTTTGTGCATCCTGCACTTTTGGCAAATTCGGCAAAACCAATCCTTGGCTTCGACGATGTTTCCTGCGAGAAACTGGGCCTCTTGACCATCCTTGGTACACGCTCTTTAGCTCATCACCCCCAGATTCCAACACATCCTATGTTGGAAATCCAAAAATCTATAAAACTTCCAATTCTCCTTGCAACGCTCCTGCAGCTTTTATGCTCTGAAGTATTGTGATTAAATCTTTAGGCTTCACACCTAACCGATTTAAAGCATCCACAATATCTCCCACATTAGCTGACTTATCTAACTTAAACACAAACTGCCCTTTCCCTTTCTTTCCTTTTCCTTTCACCAACAAAGAAATATCTCCATGAGAAATGGCTACTTCTGATATTTTAACATTATGTCCTATCACAACGGTTCCAGTTTTTTCATTTACAATCACTTTTGCACGAAGGTCTGGAGATACTTCCAGAGATTCAATCATGGCTAAAAGCTCAACTCCCTTACCTTCAAAAGAAGGAGGAGTCAAAAGGTCCACTGTGGAAGCATCAAGGGCTGTTGCAAACTTGCCAGCCAACTCTCTATTGATCAGTTTTGCAATACGAGCAGCCGTTGTAAAATCAGGGTTCTGTAATGTTAAACGAAACATTTTCCGGCTGGCAAAATTCTCTCCCACATCTCTTTCAATCATCGCCCCATTAGGAATACGGGCCACCGTAGAAAACGAACTCTTACCTCCATCCCCCACAAGAAGAGGCCCCTGAGCTACAGCATAAATTTGTTGATTGGCTGCCCTTAGAGGAGTTTGGATCAACGTTCCTCCTTTTAAACTTTTTGCATCCCCAATAGCATTTACCGTTACATCAATTTTGTTGCCCGCCCGAGCAAAGGGAGGTAACTCTGCTGTGACCAAAACCGCTGCTACATTTTTACTGGCTGCATTTTGACCTTTAATCTTCATCCCCAGTTTGTCCAACATGCGAGAGATACTTTTATTGGTAAACTCCATTTTACCATCACCACTTCCATTTAGCCCCACCACAATACCATACCCCACAAGCTGATTGCTTCGAACTCCACGAATATTAACAATGTCCTTCAAACGAGCACCTTGTACATTCAAAGCAATCGCCAAGATAAGAACCACAACCTGACTTAAAACAAAGTATTTCATTCTTTCCTCCGCTTAACGCTCACAATATCAAAACGAGGATCTATGAGCTTAGAAGCTGAAATCCCATCTTCTGAAAAATCTTCAGCACGAACCACACCCGTCACGATCGCTTTATACTCTTTCTTCCCAATGAGAAAAACCTGGCTGCCCTTAATGCGATAATTGCCATCAACAGTTCGCTCCACTATCCGCGCAGGAATATTTTTAACTGTGAAAGCTTTTTTATCTTTCTCTTCGCCTGCTGGCTTTTCAGAAGGTGATTTCGGTTTTGGAGCCACCACCTTTCTACTGCCCTTTTTAGGGGCATTGGCTGCAAGAGAACGCGCTAAAGCCTCTTGTTTCAATTGCTCATACTTTTTTAAAAGTTTAGCAATAACTTGAGCCTTAGCTTCCATTTGCTCCTTAGGATCTCCATCCATTTTAATTGTAATGGGATCCCCTATAAGACGCATGATATTTTGAGAAAACAAATAAGCTCCCTGACCTTCCATCACCCATAAAGACCCTGCACGACTATCTAACATGGATTCTTCTTCCAGTTTTTTTCGTGTCATTCTCTTGTATTGCCTTTTCAATCCATATCTGTAGTTGGGCATCTTGGAAAAAGAGGGGCCTGGTATTTCTGTAGCTTTTTTGTCACCTTCTAAGCCTTTTGGCAGTTGAGGTAATGCTGCTTGACCATTTAAAAAAGCCTTTAACTTTTTTCCAAAACTGGCACATCCCACCTGGGCGAACAAAAGAAAACAACAAAGAAGGATCCTCATTGTAAGACCACCTCCCCTTCTTTGCTAACAATGGCCGTTAAAACCTTTCTGGTTTTGGGAATTCGAACACGCACACGCTCTCCCACGTCAGCATCTTGTAAAGCAACTCCTCTTAAACTCAAAACCCAATTACTCTTTCTAATACTCACCTTCACCTCATCCCCACGATGCAAAACCTTTCCCCTTTTTAAATCCGAAAACCAAATAATATCTTTGGAGCGAAGTCCTTTTTTTAAAATTTTTCCTTCCACAGAACTCGGAACAGAGTCCACAGCATAAGTAACATCACGATACTCCCACTTCACATCTTCTGCTTTCAACTTAGTTCCAAAGGACAACGCTCTTGTTGCCACAGGCACTTTTTGAATAATCTGAACTTGTCCCTGAATCCAAAAAAACCTTTTTTCGTCTTTTTCATTAGAAATAAAAACTTTTTGAGAAAACGATCCTCGAGGAACAGTTGTGACTGGAGAAAGGCGCCATGAATGAGCTCGAAAATTCTTTGGCACTTGAGGAAGAGAGAGCTTTAAAAAAGAAAACCGACACTCTCTACACAATTTACTCCAAGCTTTACGAAGAGCTGATCTTACGGCTTCTTCTTTTAACTGAAAAGGTTGAGCCAACAAGTGAATTTCTTGAGGAATATGTAAAGCAAACTCTTGGACTCCCTTCCTTCGCAAAATCAAAGCCAAACGTTCGCTGGAAATCACCTTCTTTTCTCCATTTTTGAGAGCCTCAAAAATAACCCGCTTCAAAAGTGGTGCTGGAACCTTTTTCTGATCTTTTTTAAAAAGAAGATCAGAAAAATGAATTTTCTCTTGAGGCCACACGAGAACATTCTCTTTAATCTGCAAAACTTCCTTTGCATAAAGGTTCAAAGAAAACAAAATGCAAAAGATAAAAATCTTCATTCTTACCTCAAGGTATTCACATATTGTAACATTTGGTCAGCAGCCTGAATCACTTTAGAGTTTGTCTCATAAGCTCTTTGAGCCGAAATCATATTCACCATTTCATCCACAATATTCACATTACTCGTTTCCAGTTGACCCTGGGCAATGGTTCCAAGCCCCCCAGTTCCAGGAACGCCCTGTTGAGGTAAACCACTGGCTGGCGTTGGAACAAATAAATTTCCTCCAATGTTTTTTAGTCCTGCAGGATTTATAAAATTTGCTATTTCAATTTGACCAATGTTCTGAGGAACGGAACTCACCCCTGTAATGATTTGCACTCGCCCATCAGAAGTGACTTCAACCCCCGTGGTGTTTGGAGGAATAGTGATTTCTGGCTGCAAAACATTTCCATTGCCATCCTGCAAACGCCCATCTGTCCCTTTCTTAAACGCTCCATTTCTCGTATAGGCAATAGATCCATCTGGACGTTGAACTGCAAAAAAACCAGGCCCACTAATTTCCAGATCAAAAGGAGCTTGAGTCACTTTAGAAGACCCTTGAGTAAAGTCTTTTTGTATAGCACTGGTTTTCACCCCCAACCCCACTTGAACCCCTGTGGGTGAGATGGCATTGGCTCCTGTTGCTGAACCTGGCTCTTTAATGGTTTGATACATGAGATCTTCAAACTCAGCCCGGGCTTTTTTAAATCCCGTTGTTGAAACGTTTGCCAAGTTGTTAGCAATCACATCCATATTTGTTTGCTGGGCCTTCATACCTGTTGCTGCTGTATTTAGCGACTTTAACAAAATCTCCCCCTTTAGTTCGTCTTAGGAACCACGTTAACCAGTTTTTCATTCATGCTATCAAAAGCCTTGATGGCTTCTTGAGTGCTCTGAAAAGTTCGAGTTGTGGAAATCATATCTGTCATTTCTTTAACAATATTCACATTACTCCCTTCTAAAAACCCTTGATGGATCTTTACATCATTTTGAGGCCTTGGCGCTTCATTGTAGTTGGGCTTTAAGGAGTAAAGCCCTCTCCCCACCTTTTTTAAAGCATCTTTATTATTAAAATCCACAACGGAAAGACGTCCCAGGTTTTCTCCCCTTTCATACACATCACCTGAATAGGAAATAGTTAGACGGTTTCCATTCTGAACCTGTAAACGACGAGCCTGTGGCGCCTCTGTTCCTGCCCTTAAAACGGGATATCCATTTTGATTCACAAGAAAGCCTTGTCCATCGACCTTGAAAGATCCATTTCTTGTGTACTGAATCCCTTGAGGCGTTAGCACCTCAAAAAAACCAGAACCTTCAATGGCCACGTCTAAAGCATTTCCTGTTGGCTTCAAGTGGCCTTGAGAAAAATCCGTATAACTACCAGCCACATCCACATAGCTTTTATCTCCTCCATTCATATCATAAAAACTCTCTATGGATGCTGGCACTTTAGGCACTTTTAGAATCTGAGGTTCCTTTTCATTGGCCGTAAGATATTCTCTAAAAACAAGTTGGTCTTTTTTAAAAGCGGTTGTATTTACATTTGCTAAATTGTTTGCAATTGTTTCCAGCTTCTGATCTTGAGCCATCGCTCCACTTAAAGCTGTAAAGATGCCTTTGGTACTCATCCAGCCCCTTTCCCTCATTAAAGAGGTTTCTACTCTGTGTTTGAGCAATTGGTATGCCATAGTTTATTAGTCTTAAGACCTTTGGAAAGAATCTTTATGGAAGCTTTAAAAAGTTTCTCTTTTTTCCGGTATGGAAAACGATCACTCAACCAAGGTCCAGAGTTTGTCGTGTTTTTCTGTCACGAAAATGACAGGTCCCCTGAAAGAACTGACACTTGACTATAGTAAAGCCTTTTTGAAGAACACTTAAACAAAAACACGCTTCATTTTAAAATGAAGACTTGTAAAACAACGATGAGGACTATGGGAAAGCAAACAACAACCGCACTTCAATTCTTCCTTGTATTTTTTTTCTCCCTTCCCGCTTTTTCATCTCTTCATAAAAACTTAAAAGACATTCAGAAAATTCGAAAAAAAATCATTCATGTTTATTCCCCTTCACTAAAAAAATACAGAAAAAAAACCATATTTCGCCCTGTAAATAAACCCCCTCTTTTTGACATTCCTGTCACTTACAATTCAAAAGTCAAAAATTGGATACAATACTTTCAAACCTATGCAAGAAAAGACTTTAAAATCTGGTTAGAGCGTTCCTCAAAATATCTTCCTCTTATAAAATACACTCTTAAACAAAAAGGTCTTCCTCAAGATCTGGCCTATTTAGCTATGATAGAAAGTGGATTTTCTTCCCGGGCTGTGAGCCATGCTTCCGCCGTGGGTTACTGGCAATTTATTAAAGCCACAGCTCAACGCTACGGCCTAAAAATCTCCTGGTGGATTGATGAACGAAGAGATTTTCAAAAAAGCACTCTTGCGGCTGCCAGATACCTTGCTGACCTTTATAAAATGTTTCGCTCCTGGTATTTAGCTGCTGCAGCCTATAATATGGGAGAAAATCGTCTTAAAAGATTGATCCGAAAATATAAAACGAAAAATTTCTGGGTTCTTTCCAGAAAGCGCGACTTCCCCACTGAAACCAAAAACTATATTCCCAAACTTATTGCGGCCCTTTTAATTGCCAAAGCTCCTCGCTTATATGGTTTCCACCACATTCGCCCGCATGCACCTTATCGTTATGAGTATTTCTATGCTCCTGGCGGCACTGATCTAGTGAATCTCTCTCGATTCTTGGGCATTCCTTATAAAAAAATAAAACGTCTGAACCCCGAACTCATTCATGGATTTATTCCCAAATATGTTTCCAGCCACCGCATTCGCATTCCTAAAGGATATAGTAAATTGGTTTCCAAATATGTTTCCTTGAAACTTTAATTATCCCTCGCAAAAAGACAGGCCTTCAATTTGACAAACATCTTCTTTAATAAACACCTTTATGCCAATAGGAGTTTGATCTAGCTTCGTTTTTAAACGTTTACATTTTTCTTGAAGCTTTTCTCCAAGAAGTTGCATATCAAAAGAGCAATGTTGCCTGTCCCAAAGTTTCCCTCTCACTGTTGCCTTAACTGACAAGTCTGCAAAAGCTGAGCATGATAAAAAGAAAAGAACAAAAACCATTCTTGTCATAAAATGTTGCTCCGAACATTAACCCATAAGATCTAAAAACCAAGCAAACAATCCGTAAAAACTTTAATCCCTTATCCCATCAAAACGAATAAGAAACCTTAACCACTTCAGAAACTCCCCTGGCTTGACAGGTTAGAGCCTCTCTATCTTCCACATTCTCTTCTGTCAGAATGCCTAACTCCTCCTGGCACACTCGCCCTTTTTCCACTTTGGCCACACAAGCCATGCAGTTTCCCGCCAAGCAAGAGTGAGGGGGGTCAAAACCAGCATCCATAAGAGCCTCTAAGATGGTCTTACTTCCATCATAGTCAACACTCACCCACTCACCATCAATTTCAGCTTCTAGTTTTTTAGGCTTTTCATTTTCTTGAGTTAACGGATCTCCAATACAAATCATGTTTTTGCCTCCAAGTTGTTAAAAAAATTTTCTTTTCCCATTTTCTCCTGAATGTAACAAACAGGTCCTTCCAGAAAAAGTTTTCCTTCCCGATAATAAACAACCACAGAACCTCCAGGAAGTTGCAAAGACACTTTTCCTAAAAAACCACTGTCCTCCATGTAACTCACAGCTGCTGCACAGGCTCCTGTACCACAGGCTTTTGTAAAATCTTCCACCCCTCTTTCAAAGCTGATGGCCTTCAAGCTCCCAGCGGCCTCCTCCTGAAAGAAGGTCACATTGACATTTTCCTGAGCTCTCAGCCCTTGCGCCCAGTTTTTTTTATCATTCTGCACTTTCCTAAAAAAATCTTTTCCCAAAGAAAGTCTTTTCACCCCATGAGGAACCCCCACCACAACCTGCCTCACGCTTTCTCCCATATAATTTGTTGCGCTCCTCCATTGAGGAAGAGGCATTTCCACCTCCACATACCCCTCAGATAAGTGGCGGCCATGTACCAATCCCGCCTCAGTTTGAAAGGAAACTTCCTTTTTTTGATCCTGATCATAAATAAACTGCACCACACAACGAGCTGCATTTCCGCACATCTCGGCCACACTGCCATCCCGGTTAAAAAACTCCCATCCAAAATCTCCTTTTGAAGAGGGCCTTAGAAACACCAACCCATCCACATCCTGTTTTTGCGCTAAAAACAAAAGACCTTCTTTTTGATTTTTAAAACCCCAGGATTTCAACCAAGACTCCAAAGAACCCGGCTTAGACCTTAAGTCAAAGATCAAAAAACTGTTGCCCGTCCCTTCCATACAAGCAATTGACACTGTAGAGCTCAAAAATATTCTCCCTTAAGATTTTGGCGGGGAAGAATCAGGTCCAGAAGTAAAAGGTTCATCTTTGGCCAAAACAACAATATTGGACTTATCCTTTTGAAACTTTAACCCTTTGTTTTCAAGACCCATTTCTTCAATGGAAATAATACTGTAAATGGACAAGTGAAGGCTTTTAACACCTTCTAGCTGCTTTTTCAGTTGCTCTTCAGCGGGTTTTAAAACAATGGAGCTTTCATCAAATAGAAAATCTGCAATGCGCACAAAGCTAAGCCCCAAAGGAGAGTCTCCAATTTCACGGGCTTTTAGCTCTGTGTTTTTCCCGGTTTTAGGGTCTCTATAATAAATGCGATAAAAACTTTCTTTTTTTGCCATGCGACAGTTAATATCGTTACATTTACAAGCTTGGCAAGCTGAAAGGAAAATTTTATAACGCCCCTATGAGTCAAACAGAGCAAATCAAGTTAGAGCCTGGCTGGAAACAAGCTCTTCTTCCAGAGTTTCAAAAGCCCTATATGCAGAACCTGCGGGATTTTCTGAAAAAAGAATATAAAACCAAAACCATTTATCCAAAAGCCTCTCAAATTTTTGCAAGCTTTAACTACACTCCTCTTGACAAAGTGAAAGTGTTAATCCTGGGCCAGGACCCCTATCATGGCCCCAACCAGGCCCATGGCCTTTGTTTTTCCGTACCTCCACAAACAGCTATCCCCCCTTCTTTAAAGAATATTTACAAAGAACTACAAAATGACCTGGGTTTTCCTCCACCAGACCATGGCTGCCTGATTCCTTGGGCCCAACAAGGTGTGCTTTTATTAAATGCCACTTTATCTGTGGAACGAGGCAAAGCTGGGTCCCATCAAGGCAAGGGGTGGGAAACCTTTACAGATCAAGTGATCCAGTATTTAAGCCAACACAAAGAACACTTGGTTTTTGTTCTCTGGGGCAGTTATGCTCAAAAAAAAGCCTCTCTAATCACCCCCCAAAAACACCTTATTTTAAAAGCTCCTCACCCCTCTCCACTGTCAGCCCATCGAGGTTTTTTTGGCAGTCGCCCTTTTTCCAAAATCAATACCTATTTAGAGCAACACCACATCGCCCCCATTAACTGGAAATTGCCTCCCAAATCAGAGCTTGATTCTTACTTAAAAAAGAAAAGCCTTTAAAAATCAAAAGAAAGGCCTTCACAAAACTCATGATCAAACACCTAAGGCCTTATACTTAGGCCTTCTGAAGTGGCCGCATAGACCACTCCACTGGAGTCCACATACACGCCATAAACAGTATTACTGCCTAAACCATCTGCTGTGGTTTTAGTCACAAAACTCTGCCCACCATCTGTGGATATCGATAAGCCTCCGAAAGTGGCCGCATAGATCACTCCACTCGTATCCACATAAACTCTTCGAACATAGTTGTTCCCCAGACCATCTGCTGTGGTTTTATTCTGAAAATTCTGCCCGCCATCTTGAGAAATCGATAAGCCTCCCTGAGTGGCTGCATAAATCACTCCACTCGTATCCACATACACGCCATAAACAGTATTAGCTCCCAAACCCTGAGCCATGGTCTTCGTTACAAAATTCACTCCCCCATCTTTGGAAATCGATAGACCTCCCGAAGTGGCCGCATAGATCACGCCGCTTGAGTCCACAGACACACCATTCACAATATTACTTCCCAAACCATCTGTTGTGGTTTTATTTACAAACCTCTGCCCGCCATCTGTGGATATCGATAGTCCTTTCGAAGTGGCCGCATAGATCACGCCGCTTGAGTCCACATACACATCATTCACAATATTACTTCCCAAACCATCTGCTGTGGTTTTAGTCACAAAACTCTTCCCGCCATCTGTGGATATCGATAAGCCTCCTCCAGATTTAACATTCCCCGTGGCCGCATAGATCACGCCGCTTGAGTCCACATACACATCATTCACAATGTCACTTCCTAAACCTTGAGTTGAGGTTTTTGTAACAAAACTCTGCCCGCCATCTTGAGAAATCGATAGGCCTCCTCCAGATCTAACATTCCCCGTGGCCGCATAGATCACGCCGCTTGAGTCCACATACACGCCATAAACAATATTACCGCCTAAACCTTGAGTTGTGGTTTTAGTCACAAAACTCTGCCCGCTATCTGTGGATATCGATAGGCCTCCTAAAGTGGCCGCATAGATCACGCCGCTTGAATCCACATACACAGCCTTCACAACATCACTTCCCAAACCATCTGCTGTGGTTTTATTCACAAAACTCTGCCCGCCATCTTGAGAAATCGATAAGCCTCCCGAAGTGGCCGCATAGATCACTCCATTGGAATCTACATACACGCCATAAACAGTATTAACCCCCAAACCATCTGCTGTGGTTTTAGTCACAAAACTCTTCCCGCCATCTGTGGATATCGATAAGCCTCCATAAGTTCCAGCATAGATCACGCCGCTTGAGTCCACATACACGCCAAAAACAGAATTAGCTCCCAAACCTTCTGCCTTGGTTCTATTCTGAAAACTCTGCCCGCCATCTCGAGAAATCGATAAGCCTCCATAAGTTCCAGCATAGATCACGCCGCTTGAGTCCACAGACACAGCCTTCACAACATTACTTCCTAAACCTTGAGTTGTGGTTTTAGTCACAAAACTCTGCCCGCCATCTGTGGATATCGATAGTCCTCCCGAAGTTCCAGCATAGACCACTCCAATGGAGTCCACATACACGCCATAAACAGTATTACTGCCTAAACCTTGAGCTGAGGTTCGAGTGATAAAGTTTCCACCCCCATCCAGGGAAATGGACAAACCCATGTCAGTGGCCACATAAAGGCCGCCGTTTGAGTCCACATAAACATCATTGACTTGATTGGCCCCTAAGCTGTTATAACAAGTATTGTTTTGAGGAGCTGTATAAAACTCTGCATTGGTTTCAAAAACACATTGTTGAGAAGGTTTTGGAGACCACTTGGGTGGCTCAAAAACAACATCGATTTTGCAGGCCACCACGCCCGATAAAAGCAAAGAAACAAAGCCTAGACGAAACAATAAAATAAACAAAACACGTTCCTTCAAATCACCAGATCCTTGTTAATCTTTTCCTAACACCTTACTCTTCGGCCTCCTGGACCAAAGACTTTAGGGCCTTTTTCCTCCTTGCTAAAATAAACGCATTGATCCGAAATTATCGTCACTAAGACGCACCAAATCGAAACAAAATAAGGGTGTAGAGATTATGAGGCACAACCTGGTTGCCTCATTATCCCATCACTGTGTTAAATTGAAACGTTTTTTATCGAGAATATTTCGATTTAACAGGGGGACACATATG
>RFKI01000006.1 GCA_003694355.1 Bdellovibrio sp. | reverse complement strand
GGTCCTCTGGCCCGAGCTGATGCTCAAGCCAGATTAGAACAATTAGATCCTGGTAAAGGGCTTCGAAAGCTCATTGACTATAATCCCCCCATTACGCAAGACGATCAAAGTTTTCTTCTTCTCTATTCTCTTGGGGTGGAAAAAAATCCTTGGTACATGGCCTATGTGGGAGTGAAAGCTCGTACACGCCCCAAGGAGTTATTTTCTCCTTTCAACCAAGGTGTTGAACTGGTGGCTCGAGCCTATGCCAAACCCTTTGGAGGACGCATTGGCCCCTGGTACAGTGACCTTTGGCCACAAGGAGCTCCTTATTCCAGCCGATCAGGACGCCGAACAGATCCCTTAGCACCCACGCGCAAAACTCCATCTGGTCGAGTCAACCCCAATGATTGGTCTCGTCTTCCCAATTACTCCCGCTTTCCTGGAGACACTTTAGGGTTAAACTCTCAACTGGCTATCATGAGCATAAGATCCTTAAGAAACTTTCAATTTAACTCCCTGAGTATGTTTGCACAAGGCTTTGAGAACCAGCCTGCCTATCTAGCTTCAGAAAACTACGACAATGACTACCTGGCTCAAGATAACGGGACTTATAGAAAAATGGAGCTTGCAGCCATTGCTCCAGACCTTTTTGATATCACCTACTATTCGGTGGATATTAACTTTAGGGATCACTATTTGAATCGCATTCGCAATGGAGCACGAAGATTTTGGGGGGCCGATAGTCGTTTTCCCATTCGAGGTGATATTGGCAGCCGAAATGCCTCTCATAATGCACAGTTGATCAATATTAAAGATCAATATGACTCTTCTCGGACCTTACACAACCCCAATGCTTTTTATTTTATAAAAGACCTTCGACATCTTTTCACATCATGGTCCCCCAACAAGGCCTATGGTGATTATACCTTCCCAGACTCTCTTTTTGGCAAGTGCCAGGTTATGGAAGAAAATGCAGGCTGTGATCCCCAAAACGGAAAAGCGTTTCTTTGTGTTCCAGGGTGTCCCATTAACGGCGGTCGAACAGGCTATTCTGTAAAACTGGTCTCCAGAGATTATCTGCTCTCAGAGATTCCCAATTTGGGAGGCTCAGGACAAACAGGCAAAATCCTAAACCCTCCCCAATGATAGGTTTAAAAAATGAAGTAAAGGCAAATACCCTCTCTTTTAAAGCCCTGTTTCCGAGCTTAAAAAATTCCTGCAGATAAACAACAGCACAAACTCCTCTTAGTACCCCTTGAAAAAGTTCATCACTAGTGATACACTTTAGTTAAAAAGGAGAGCTCTTATGCCCACTCAAAAGCCCCGGTTAAATGTGGTTGTCACAGATGAAATTTATAAAATCATCGAACAACTCTCTATTCGCGAAGGCAAGTCCATGTCTGTTATTGCCAAGGAACTACTTGAGGATGCCATTGATAAACATGAAGACCTCCTATTATCTGAATTGACACAAAAACGAGAGAAAACTTCTAAGAAAACAATTCCTCATGACAAAGCCTGGGAATAAACCATACCAAATAGAATACCTCGATATTGTTGTGACAACGGATATTCCGCGCTTACCTAAAAAAATGAAACTTCGAATTAAACGTGCCATTGAAGCTCGCTTGACTCTAGATCCTGTTGGACTAGGGAGACCTCTCCGCTATAGCTTTACAGGACACCGAAGATTAAGAGTGGGAGATTATAGAATGGTTTATCGAATCAACCGTCAAAAAAGAAAGGTCACTATCATTGCAATCAAACATCGAAAAGAAATTTACAAGTAATCCTCTTGTAAACCCTCACTTCTCACCCCTTCTCTTTAAGCCGGCAAATGCCACAGAATCTGGGTAAAACACCGGCGGATAAGCCCTCTACCCTCTTAATCTTAAGAAGTTTTTGCTAACTAAGGTGTTGAATTCAAAGAAGTTTTTAAATAAGTCTCTTTTTTTCAATTTTGTCCTAAAGTGAAACGCCCAACTGGCCGAAAGACTATATACAGGACGTTCGTCTTTTTCAAAATCAAACTTTTAAAGGAGACAAAGGAGACCTTTATGAAGTTGATAGGTTTTTTTATGCCATTGCTTTTCCTGACCCCGGCCTGGACTCAAAATATCATCACCCCCAACACTTCTTATAATGATTGTTTAAAAATAGTCGGCACCTCTATTCAAAAAGGCCAATCATTCCAACTAGAAACTGGGTGGGGTCAAAGAACTATGACTCCAGAAGATATATCAAAAAATACGAAAAGCTTTGCTCCCCACATAGAATTTTGCCAGCAAATCACTGGTCATAATCTAAATGAGAATGATTTAACAGATTATCAACAAAGAAAGCAGGCCTATCAACAACAACAACAACAACTCTCTGCTCTAGAACAGCAATGTCAGGAAAAAGTTTTAGCTGCTGAAACCTGGTGTGATCCTGAAACCGCCATATCCAAAGCCATGGGTGGAGGAAAAGCTGGAAAAGGAGTTGCTACGGCTGCTGCCATTATTATGCAATATGGAAGTCTCGCTGGTGCTGCCGTCAATGCCACAGGCATGAAAAAAGCTTGTCAGGCGGCGAAAACAATTAATTCTGCTTCTTCAGCATTAAACTTCGGTTTTGCAGCAAAATGCACGCAAAATATCATGTCCTGCAAAGCCACTTGCACACAGGCCAAAGAAGCCCTCGCGGCCGCTCAGCAACCCACAACCAATGTTGACAATTTCTTACAAAGATGCGGCAGTTTTACCGACAATGCCGTCAGGCAAGCCTTTTCAGGAGGACTTAGTCAAGCAGCAGCCAATATTGCTAAAAAATGTGTCAATAACACCACCAACTCACCTGTGGCCACAAACACAGCCCTTCCTGATTTCAAGGCGGGGTGTGATGATCCTTCCTCTCCCAACTATGGCCTTTGTCAAAATAATACCAATGGAAGAGGTTTTGTGAACACGGGCAACAACTCCCCCTTTAATACTTCAGGCAGCGATGCCGATGACCTTCTCACCAATGAGAGCTTAGGCACAGAGGATAACACCCCTCCAAATATTAGCCCTTCCAGTTCAGGAACCCTGAACACGGCCCGTAACGGTGGAGTTCAAGGCCCTGGTGGAGTTGGGGGAGACTCTGGACTCGATGACACCGATGGTCCCATGGATGCTCCTGAAAAGGGCTTGGATGAAAATATCAATACAGGACTTAGTAAATCAGATGGATATGTAAACCCCGGAGGAAGCTCTGCTAACGGAGGATATGTGAGCTCTGTAAGAAGATCTCGAGGAACAGCAGGAGAGGGTTTCAAGTTTGACCTGAAAAAATTTCTTCCTAAAATGGCTCAGAAAAAAAGAGCGGCAAAGGCGAGAAAAATTGCCATGCAGAAAATGGGCATTCATAAGGCTCATGCCAGTATTTGGATTTTAATTTCTAAAAAATATCAAAAAAAATGCGCCCAAAATAAACTTTACTGCAATTAATAAGGAGAAACTTGCATGAAGGCTCTTTTAACACTTCTTTTAGTTTTCAGTACAACATCCCTTTGGGCACAACAAAACTTTCAAAACCATTCGGCCTCTTCACAAACAAACACCACAAATACTCCCCCTCCCAACAATGGTCCCAGCATGTCTGGAGCCGCCAAACAGTCGATGCTTATTAATGCCATTGCCGGAGGAGCTAATATAGCTGCTGCAGCTATGGCATTCCGCGCCTGCGGACCTCATAACCCCTGGCCCTGTGCCCTAGGAGCTAGCCTGGCTGCTCAAGCAGCCCAAAATTTTGCTAACAGAAACCAGGCTGCTGGTAGTTACGGACAATCCACCTGGGGGGGGCTCAACTTGCCGGATGGGTTCTGGAATGAAACGGGTTTAACTGAGGACCTTAAAGCTCTTGCTGAAGAAAATGGCCTTTCTGGCTTTAAAAACCCTTCAGACCTTTCAAAACTTTCTCAAAAACTTCTAAGAAAAATACAGGATCAATCAGGTGTTTCCATAGACCCTCGAACTGGAAATATCTCCACTCCCAAGGGAACAATCCCCGCAGGCGCTTCCCTGGATAGCCTTGTTGCTTCAGGCTTTATGTCTCCAGAAGAAAAGGAAGAAGCCGAAAAGCTCCTTGAACAAATCAACCAAAAAACAGCAAAAGCTCAACAGGCCATAAAAAACATTGCAAAAAATGGAGCTTGGGGAGTGGGAAGTGGAGGAGGATATGTGTCCCGAGGAGCTTCCCGAAGACGACTTGCAAGTATCAATGACAATGCCATGTTTAAAAATCTTTTTGCCCAATTTCAACAAAAGAAAAAAACAGCCCCTCAGCTCAGTGGGCTTAAGCGCATTGTGGCTGGTGGTGAGCCCATTGGCACTCGCTATGAAAGCATCTTTGATATGATACGAAAAGCTTATAACAGAAAACAAGCGGCCAATGAGTTTCTTAGATAAATAATTTAAGATAAGAATCTTTCTAGAATCTGATTTAAAGTAGAATGATAAATCGACCCAGGATCCTCCTTTATGTTTAAAAGCTGTTTTTGAGCGGCTTTAAAAGCTTCAGGGGTGCCTGTTTCTAACCATAAAATGTCGGGAAGAGGCAAGGCTCCCACCTGCTGGCCTTTAGAAATCGCAGGAGCTAAAACATCTGTTAAAATGGAAGAAGGACCTTCTGGAAAAAACTCAAAAACTGCACGAGAAAAAACAGTCACTCCCAAAAGGTGGCAAGCCTGACTGCGGGGAGAGGGAGGAGTCTTGCCATAACCTATCACCCTTTCTCCTTCAACCCAAACGGCTCCATAGTACTTTAAAAGGTCTTTGTGCTGCCCCACCAAATGGGTGGCCAAAAAATTTTTTGATTGATGATACTCCAAAAGAGGTTTTAAAGTTCTTTGTTCTGGCAATAAAATTAAGTTATCCCCATTACAAACCACAAAATGAGAAGAGGATTTTAAAAAATCCTTTGCCTTCCAAATCCCTCCCCCTGTTCCCAGAATCGTATCTTCATAAGAAAAACACACTTTCAATGAGCGAAGAGGCAAAGATGTTACAGCTTCTTCCACCGTATGAGGACAATGATGTGTGTTAATGATCACTTCCTGAATGCCTAGCTGCTCTAAGTAAAAAAGGTTATAGGCCAGAAGAGGCAAATTTAAAAGAGGCAAAGCCGGTTTGGCTTTCTTTTCAGTTAAAGGCCTGAGTCTTTGACCAAGACCTGCGGCTAAAATCATTCCTTTGAGCAAAAGTGTTCTCCTAACCAGAAAGTTGTGAAAAATCTTTTTGAGCTGCCAGAGAAAGAACTTCCTTAAAATGAGGATAACCTGAAAAATCACTCAAGACTTTCTGGATATTTAAAAGAGTTGGCTGAATGTATTTCAAATAACGAGTGTCACCTCGTTGATTGTAAAAGCTAGCGAAACTGCCACAGGCTTTAAAACACCTCTGAAGCATTTGATACTGAATGAGTTCATAAAACTGTTCCTTGGACCCAAGAGAAGGATAAACAATGGTGGCTTTCTGCCAATAATCCTCAATGAGCTTTTGTCTCATCTCCTCAGGAAGATTGACATAGGAATCATAAACCAGACTGACCAAATCATAATGAATAGGGCCCAATCGCGCATCCTGGAAGTCAATCACATAAACTTCCCCTCGCACAATCATAAGATTGCGAGAATGATAATCTCGATGACACATGAAACGAGGCTGTTCACTTAATTTTTGACATATGGAAAGAAATTCTTCTTGCAAATTCTCCAGTAGATTCAAAGGCATTTGACAAAGGGACTCCAAAAGATGAGCCTTTCCATAATTCATCTCCCAGAGAAGTTTTTCTGTATCAAAAGCCACATCAAAGGCCACACAATGTATTTCCTGTTTTCGGGAGGCCAAATAGTGGATTTTTATCAGCTCATCAATGGCTTTTTTGTAAAAGGGCAAAGACACCTCTGGATTCTGACTTTCCCAAAATTTTCTCTCTAAAGTAAGATCTCCCAAGTCTTCTAGCAAAAATAACCCTTGCCGCGGCTCAACAGCCAAAACCTGCGGCACATGAATATCAAAAGATCGAAAGTGATTGGCAACATTTAAAAAAGGATGATGAAGCAAGGAAGTAAACGGCTCCCAAGTCATTAAGACAAAGGAGTCATTATCTGCTACAATCCGATAATACCGACGAGAACTTGCATCCCCAGCAAGAGGAAACACTTTAGGTTGAGAAGAGATTCTCAAAGACCTTTTGACAAAGTCTAAAACCTGCGGCGTTAATTGTTCTGACATAGCCCCTATGATGTCAAAGAGCCCTTAAATTGGCAAGAAAAGATTGTTCTTATCCATTGGAGCTTGATTTCTTAAAAGTTTCTTAAGAGAATGGCGGTCTTTTAATGGCTTATTTACCTTAATGAAAAGAGGAAATGCCTGGTCCAAGACTCTTCTAGATAGCGGCAAGTCTCCCTCTAAAGCCCCCACAATAAACTGCGGCCCCTCAAGAGAAGACGAGTAATTCAATAAAAAGTTTATTTGTTCACTGTTCAATGAACGAATGTCTTCCACAAAAAGACTCACATCCCCCATTGTGTCTATGGACGGACTGTCTTTAATAACACCCCAGATATCTTTAAATGGCACAAAAGCATATCGCCCAGAAATATCATGAATTTCAAAAGCCGTTTTAAGAATATCTTGCAAGGATGGAGCAACAATAAAAACAGAAAGACACCAGTCTGGATGAAGACGACGAGGCGTTAGCCCTTCTTTAGAAAAAGAAGGCCTTTTGAAAGAAAAAATATTTTCAGGTTCCGACAGTAAAACCAAATGCCTTTCCATCAAGTTTAATGTTTCCAGACGAGAGAGCTCTAAAAAATAGGACTTAAGAACCCCGGTTGAAAAATCTATTAATTCTTTAAAAGTTTTCTTATCCTTTAAGATCTTTTTATTCTTAATATGTAAAAGCTGAAGGGCTCCATACACTTCTTTATCCACAATAACAGGGGCTAGTATTTCATTGTCTTTAAAAACAGATTTCTTAGATTGTATCTTCTGTGCTTCTTCCGGAGAAAGGTCTTTAAACTGAACAAAAGAAAGCTCACAAGCATAATGTCTTTTAAAAATCCTTTGCAACTTTAGAAAAACAGAAAAATGTATAGTCTCATTAGAAGTTTCTACGTTTCTTGAATGATTGAATGGATTCATGTTTTCCCCTATCTTAGTCGTTTAAAGACTCCATTCTCTCTCGCAAAACTCGTGCCCAAAAAGGGCACCTGAAAGTGTGAAAAAATTCAATACCCCTTTAAGCTCCACAAATGGTAAAAAAATATCACTCCAAAATCTCGTAAGCTCTAAAAAATACTTATTTTTTTATTAAAAGTTGAAAACCTTAAAAACCTCTATAAAGAAATCTACAAGATCTTTGGGGCAATTTTCATGCAGGAAAATCACTTTTTAAAGATAGAAATATTTTTGGCAACACTGAAAATATTACCATTTACAAAGCCTATGACAAAAAAGATGCCAAAACTTTAAGCTGCCTTTTTACGCCGTTCTTTTTTATAAGGGGAAACCTGATTTTGATACGCCATGGAGCCAAAATATTTTCTGGCTGCTTTATTATAGGCCATAGCTGCTTCTTCTTCCACTGGGAAATCCCCAAGAAATAGGGTCTTTCCATCCACCTCAATCCGTGCTCGCCAGCAATTTTTCTTTTTTATAAAAGTCACACCTTTATAACGAGATGTGCTCTTTGCACTTCTTCTTTTTGGCAACATCCGTTGACGCTCTTTCATGGTACACACAATCAGATTTTCTTTTCGATAGTCCAACCCACCATTCCATCGCCGCGGATAAACATGAAGACCCTTGGGAGGTCTTAAAAGAAACTGCCCCAGGGTCATCGTTCGCACCCCTTTGGGAGTTCTTAAACTGGTAATCACAGATTGTTTTTGAGGTTTTCCTAAGTTTTTAACCCGCCAACTATGTTTTTTTATCTTTTCATAGTCTTCGGCATCCACTTTAACTTTAACGCCTTCCCGAGTGATTAAATACTTCCAGGACATTTACCCTTTAAAAACCTTTCTTTTATCAAGTCCATATTTTTCAACCTTCATAATAAGTCCTGCGCGACTAATTCCCAACTCTTTAGCTAATTTGGACTTGTTCCAACCGGTGCGTCTTAAGCCTTCTTTGATCATCTCTCTTTCAAGCTCTTCCAAAGCATCTTTCAGTTTGCCATGAACTCGGGCTCCTTGCACTTTGCTAGCTCCAGAATGTCCTAAAATTTTTGGAGAAAGCATTTCTGGAGTAATCTTTGTCTCATCCCCAGCCAAAACACTCACTCGTTCCATTTCATTTTGCAATTCTCTAACGTTTCCTGGCCATGGATAATCATATAGTTTTTCAAGGGCTCTTTTCGTTAAAGTCAGTTTTCTGCCCCCGCTTGATTTCTCTAGAAAATACTCTGCTAAAAGAGGAATATCCTCTTTTCTCTCTCTTAAAGG
>RFKI01000288.1 GCA_003694355.1 Bdellovibrio sp. | reverse complement strand
TTGAGATTCAGCACGCCACACTGGAAATCGAAATCTGTGAAAATTGCAATCATCGTCATTGATAAGGGTTGCTTTTAAGAAATGGTAGGTTTATTTTAAACATAAATTCCATATGGATGAGTGAAGGAGATTTCATGAAAATGCAAAATTTTTTTAAAGTCATTCTGACCTTAATGTTATTCCCTCTTTTTTTGATGGCTCATGGAGATAAAGAATACAAAAAGGGTGTAAAAACGAAGATCTCCGAGGAGAAAATAAGTTTTTTAAAAGAAGAATATGAGAAGAAAATTAAGCCTATTTTTAAAAGAGCGTGTTTTGATTGTCATAGCCGTTACACAGTTTATCCTTGGTACTATAAGATTCCTATTGTGAAGCAATTAATAGATCATGATATTGAGGAAGCTCGTGAGCATTTGGATATGTCAGAGGGTTTTCCCTTTAAATCGCATGAAGAAGCTTCTCTCGTTGATATAATGGAAGAAATTGCTGAGGTTATTGAAGAAGGTGAGATGCCCCTGTTTCGATATGTGATTCTTCATAAAGAAGCCCGTTTAACAGATAAGGAAAAACAACTGATTATTCAGTGGGCTAAGAGTGCTTTAAGCCGTTAAACATCTTCTTTTCTTGAAAAAAGATGTGGGGGTCTTTTGGCAGAAGAAGTTGCAAAGTACTTTATAACGGTATCTTGCGGATATTTTTGATAAAGCTTTTGGAAGAGCTCTTTTGCTTTTTCAGCATCACCATCTTCATATTCTTTAACAGCTTCAAGATATTTCTCCATAGCATCTTCTTTTTGTTTAATCAGATCTTCGTTATCGACCTCAAAAATCTCCCATAGTTTTATTTTCTGTGTTTTTCCCTTAAGCTGGATTTTTCCAAGATAACGTTTTTTAATGTCCTTATCCAGATATTGAACCACTTCATCAGAAAGAATAATAGAAACATCAAAATAACTTGTTAAGTTTTGTATGCGAGCTGCTGTATTGGCCGTATCACCAAGAACTGTGACATCAATTCGATCATCGAAGCCAACAGTGCCTAAAACCAGTTTTCCATAATGAATGCCCATGCCAATGTTTAAGGGTTTTCTAGGAGACTTGTCTTTTCTAAAAGCAGGAGCCGGCCCTGAACGGTGTTTTTTGTTGTAGGCTACCGTTTCTTTTGCCATTTCAATCGCACATTGTATGCACTTTGTGGGGGAAGATTCCTCATCGTCGAAAATAGCCATAATGCCATCTCCAAGGTATTTGTCGATAAATCCATGGTAGGATTTCACAAGTGGGGCTATGTGGTCAAAGAAGCTGGAGATGAGCTTGAAAGTGTCTGTGACTTTCATTTCTTCTGTGAGGGCTGTAAACTTTCTAATATCTGTGAAAAGAACACTGGCTTGAATTTCTTTTCCATAACCAGCATCTACATCAGTCCATCCTTCTGGGTAAAGCTTTTCAATCACTTTATCTGGAAGAAGTTTTTTAAGGGTTCTTTGCGTTTTTATTTTTTCAAGAGCTTGTCTCACAGTGGCTTTCAATTCATCAGGTTTCCATGGCTTCAAAAGGTATCTATCAATAAGCCCTTTGTTGATGCATTCAACAAGAACATCCACATCGGCATATCCTGTTAGAATAATACGAGCATTGTTAGTAATGTCTTTTTCTATAAGATCATTTAAAAACTCAGTTCCTAACTTTTCAGGCATGCGTTGGTCAGTGATAATAACGTCTACTTTTTTTCCATCGAGAATTTTCATGGCTTGTGAGGCGGATTCAGCGAGGTAAACTTCAAATTCATCTTCCAGAAAATTTTTAAGAGCACTTAAGTTAGAGGGTTCATCGTCAACACAAAGAATCGATCCGTATTTGTTGTCTTTTGATTTTTTTTCTTCTTCTTGTTCCAGAGCCTCTAGGGCTTCCAAGTTAAAGCTTGTTTTTTGACTCATCGGTTAAATCCTTGTTTTCTAGGTAAAATCACCCGAAATGTAGCACCTTCTCCGTTGTTGTGGACCTGGATTTCTCCTTTATGTTCTTTTACAATTTTAAATGAAATGGAAAGACCCAGTCCAGTGCCTTCTCCAACGGGTTTTGTGGTGAAAAAGGGATTAAATATTTTTTGAAGCAAGGAATCAGGAACTCCTCCACCATTGTCTTGAACTTCAAAGGCCACTTTATCTCCCAAATCAAGAGTTCTAACGTGTACAGAGGGATTTTGAGAGTTTTTATTAGCAGCATAAATAGCATTGCTGACAAGATTCATTATCACTTGGCCTATTTGTGCTGGAGAACATTCGATTTCGCCCAGTTCTGAAAGCTCTAGCTTGAAGTCGATATGTTTTGTTTGATGGTTTAGAAGCTTTGTGGTGCTTTTGATAACGTCATTAAGGTCCACATCGTGAAGGTCGCCTTCTCCGTGGCGAGCAAAATTTCTAAGGCTTCTTACAATTTCAGCAATTCTCTCAGCTCCATCTTTAATAGAGGCAATGGAGTCCATGTTTTTTTCAAAGTAAGGGCTGAGAACCTTTTTAACTCGAACTCCGGTTTCGTCATTGGGAATGATGCCTTCAATGATTTCTTTTAATTTTCTAAAGTTTTTATTTAAAGTTACAGAGTGAGTGAGAATAAAGTTGCAAGGATTGTTGATTTCATGTCCAATGCCTGAAACCATTTCACCTAATGAAGCCATTTTTTCATTTTGGACAAGTTGACTTTGTGTTGCTTTCAGTTCTTCTGTGGCTTCTACAGCTTTTCTGTGAGCCTCTTTTAGGTTTTTTATCATTTCTTCACGTTCTTTAAGAAGCTTGACCATTTTAAAGTGAGTATTCACTCGAGCACAAACTTCTTCGAATTTAAAAGGTTTGGTGATATAGTCAGATCCACCAGATTCAAAACCTTCCACAATGTCTTTGGCATCACTGCGGGCGGTGATAAACACAACTGGGGTTTCTTTGAAATCTTCCATTTGTTTTAACTTACGACAGGTTTCAAAACCGTTTAGACCTGGCATCATTACATCCAGGAGGATAATGTCAGGGCGAATTTTGGGAGCTAATTTAAGAGCGGCTTCCCCAGAATTTGCCACAGAGATATTATACCCTTCGGGTTCTAGGGCTTGTGAGAGCACATGCACATTGGTTGCAATATCATCGACAATTAAAACTGAAGGGGCATTTTCTAAGTCTAATTTTTCGGCTGCCGTCATTTTTTTACTCCATTTTTGAATTTTACTCAGAGTTTTGATCGGCAGCCGAGAGGAAAATCTTTAACTAGACTAGAGTTTTAATTTTAAAACTCATCGCTTCGGTCTTTAATGGTAATTAAACCAAGATTTATAGAGGCAGATGTGGTTCCAAAGAACCGGCTTAGGAAAGAGCCGCTGTCTTTTGTCTTTCCACTGCCATAGGAAGCATGAAGTACTAAAGGGTTTGACGTTGAACTTTTCTCTTTATCGATATTTGTACAAAGAGATCCAAGTCCAGCATCCACACTGGGGTTGGACGAAAGGAGAGAGACATTGGCTTTTATTCCACCGTGAAGACAATTGGCCAGTTGTTTGCTATTGGTTCGGGTGCTTAGTCCATAGGCTGAAAAAGCAATGTCTTGGTCGATGCGGAACCAATAAAGAGGATTGTTGCTTTTAAATTGAAGACCGAGTCCTGCGCCAAGCTCTTTTACATTAACTCGAACAAGAGTGATATCTTCACTGGCATCTCCATCTCCATTGTGGTCACACATAATGGTTCCAACACCTCCTCCGCCACCGAAGGCTAATAGAAGGTGCCAGACTTTTGATTCTAGAGTAAATACCAACTTACACATGTTTCTTGGAACTCTAAAAAAGTTTTGATCATATTTTTGGGCGTTTTCTTTAAATAAGTTGATGGCTTTTTGTTTGCCAAGCCCTTTTTGGCTTTTGGGGAAGGAGAGGATTTTTTTGAGGGTGACTTTATCCAAAAGGCGTCTAATCTCACTGGGGTCTTCGGCCCAGGAGTAGGCCACAATAGCATTTTGTTGATCTTTTGCTCGTTTTTGGGCGTCTTTTAAAACTGGAGGAATAAATTGAATGCTCTGGTCACAATTGGATGCAAGAGGTCCGCATTCTTCTTCGCAGTCGATAAGTTCGTCTAATGTCATGGAGGGGTGGAGTTTTAAAAGTGAAAATTCCTGAAAGTCTCTCTTTGAGTCTTTGTAATTCTCAAATTTTGCAAAATAGATATTTTTTTCAATAACTAATAGGCACGGTCCTGTTAGATCTGTCCGACAAGCTTTTGAATTCGCCAATTCAAGAAGTTCTGTTGAGTTTAATAGAACGCTTCCTTTTTGAGAGCCTTTAATGATTTTTTTGGTTTTATTGTCTATTTTTAAGCTTCCAATATCAATTAACTCACTGGCAGAGACGAGCCCCTCTTGCAAGTTTTTTCGTAAAGCATTTAAAGATGGCTTTAATAAGAGTGAGCCTGAGAAGGAGTCGATTTCTCCTCGATAAACAATAAAAAGAGAGCTTGCGGGCATGTCTGCTTCAACGTTTTCTGTGCCTTGAGGTGTTGTGCTAGGTGGATTTTGAGGAGAGCTTTCTGAGCGTACTTTTTGTTCTTGGAAAGAGGGTGATGTTTTTTTACCTTCTTTAGTGACTGAAGCTTTTTGGGTTTGTTCTTTTGAATTTTCCGCTCTTTTTTGAGAAGCCCCTTGCTGTGAAGGATTTGCAGTTGGCTTTGAAGC
>RFKI01000287.1 GCA_003694355.1 Bdellovibrio sp. | reverse complement strand
TGGGAAGGCTTTGAGCAAAACTCACCTCCCAAAAGGACCCTAAAAAAGTCTCCTTGATAGCAGGAAAACTCCTTTGAGGTTCAATTAACAAAGGGGATTCTGCTATGTCTTGTGCAAGAGCGCCAGCAGAAAAGTGCAGAAAATTCTTATAATGGTAATTTACAGAAAAGTTTTTAAAGACTAAGTTCTGATTTGAAAATTCATAAAAACGACTTTGGATCTGTGCCGACTTGGCTATTAAAAATAAGTCTGCACTTAAATTCAAATTCGACGAAAGCAAGTACTGCCCCTGAGCATTCCATTGAAAAGATGTCCAGTTTGCCTCATCAAAACCCTCAGCAAAATGAAAAGCCCCTAATTTTAAATTCCATTGTCCTTTAAACGAAGCTGTCTTTTTTTCCTGAAAATGCATCACTCGTGGAGAGTTATAGATGACGCCCTGTTGAGGCTCCCCTAAGGCCTTCCCGTTTATAAGAAAAAAACAAAAAAACCATAGAAAACTCTTAAAAAGACAGTCTGTTCTCACAAAATTCTCCCAAAGACAAAACTGTAGACAGGATTAGGAAATTCAAAAATCGTGCTGATTTTTAGATTCACCCCCCTCAAGGAGCCCATATAACTTATTGCAATAACTAAAGTTTTCTATACTACAAAAAAGGAGCGTACTCAACGCTCCTTTCAGGTGACGCAAATTGGCGCTTTAAAACCTGAACTGACCACAAAGAGTCCTTAAAAGCCCTAAGACCTTATAAAAAATTCATACCTTACCAGAGTAAAAATGGAGAACATTTTTTTCGGCCTGAAAAGCTCTCTAATTGATGTTGAATATAATAAAAAACCCAATACTGAACGGCTGAATCTGATAAATAAAATTTCCATAAAAGTCGACGCACATCATACCATTTTTCTGATTGAGCTGTATTTAAACCTAAACGTTCTTTTGCAAATTCCTCAAACTCCATCCAATTTTTTTCTAAAAGCTCTTCATTGATATGTTGATCCTCTGTACTAACCACTTCCAACAAGGATTGAGCTGAGAAAGGATCCATTCCATCTATGACTTTTAAAGCTTCTGTATCAGCAAACAAATACCAACTTGCTTTAAGAGCTTCCTGGAAGGAAGAGTCCCCTTTTAAAGACGCTCTTGAAAAAGAAGAGCCACAACAAAAAAGAAATATTAAAATCCCTAAAATGATTTTTCTCACATCCTTCATATTTTTTAAAGACAGCAAGAGTAATGCCAGAAGAAATAAAATTTGATGGTGTTTTTCCATAAATTCTGTATCAAAAAACTAAAAAAACGTTACAGGGTGTTTCATAAAAAACGCTCTCTTCCCCTCTAATAGCTCCTAAGAATGGCATAAAGATTGTAATCCTTTTTAATTTAAAACAAGGAGGAAAACATGAAGTTGAGCGTAAAAGGTGTTAATCTTGATGGACAGAAAAAAGGATTTTTAAACAGATGTACTGAGAAAATTCAAAATGCCTCTCCCATCAATGCCTTTTTAAAAGTGCATGTTGAAAAGAAGGAAGATCATTATGAAGGACATGTTTTTATTGTTTCTAGCTCTGAGACTTTTTGTACCTGTGAACAAGCTACTTCTTTCGAAGAACTCTTGCAAAAAATGAAAATCCATATTCTTGAACAACTTTTACTTTGGAAACAAAAAAGGCTCTTTCCTAAAAACACAGAAGAAGAAGTGGCCTAATGTTTCCTTCTCTAATCCAGGAAGTCTTCCTTCTTCACATTGTGCTTTTCCATAAGACGATAAATTTCAACTCGATGTTTTCCAGCCAGCCGAGCCGCTTTTGAAATATTCCCTTTGGCTTCTCTTAGAAGCTTTTCTAGATAATTTCTCTCAAAAAGTCGTTTGGCCTCATCATGAGAAAAAGGTAATGTTCTTAAAAACTGACCATCTCCTCCTTTTTCATGAGACGAAGATGGCTTTGCATGGCAAAAAATATGTTCTAAATGGATCTCACCATCTCTTGATAAAACAACAGCTCTTTCAATAGAATTTTGAAGTTCCCTGATATTCCCAGGCCAATGATAAGCTTTTAAGCGAGACATCAGTTCATGTCCTGGAACACGAACGTTTTTACCAAACTGTCTGTTATACTTATCTATAAAGTGCTGAACCAAAAGAGGAATGTCTTCACTTCTCTTTCTTAAACTGGGAACCTCAATTTGCAAAACAGATAATCGAAAATAAAGATCTTGACGAAAAGCCCCTTTTTCAACTTCTTCCATAAGGTTTTTATTGGTCACAGCAATCACTCGCGTATTCACTTGAACTGTTTCAGAGGCTCCAATGGCTCTCACTTCTTTTTCCTGCAACACGCGTAATAGTTTTACTTGTAAAGACAAAGGCATTTCTCCAATCTCGTCTAATACGAGAGTGCCATCCGAACAAACTTCAAATAACCCCTTCTTATCCCTTTTTGCATCTGTAAAACTGCCTTTCTTATAACCAAAAAGCTCTGACTCCAATAGGTTTTCTGGTATTGCACCACAATTAATGGCTTCCAAGCGACCAGATCTTCTCAAGGAGTTCTGATGCAAGGCTCTTGCAATCAGTTCCTTCCCCGTTCCTGACTCTCCCCAAATCAACACCGTAGAGTCCGCATCCTTCATTTGCTCTATTTGATCTAAAATCTGCCTCATGCTTGGGCTTTGGCCAACAAGCCCTTGAGGAATAAAGGCCCTTCCATAGGGAAGCACATTTTCATCTCCTCCTACAGGAGGGAACTCATAT
This sequence comes from Bdellovibrio sp., assembly GCA_003694355.1. Taxonomy (GTDB): domain Bacteria; phylum Bdellovibrionota; class Bdellovibrionia; order Bdellovibrionales; family UBA1609; genus J124. Next base: position 11,386 of record RFKI01000287.1, on the reverse strand, counting down.
TTTTCAAGAAAAGTCCTTATCATATTTAGCGGTCCTAAAGACTTTGGCAAAAAACTAGTGGCGCCCTTTTCCATAGCCTCTACAGCTAGCGAAATACTCTCATGACCTGTCATAATAAACACTTTGGTATAAGGGGCTTCCCGAATTAAATATGTTAACACATCCAACCCATTATCTTCTCCTAAATAAACATCTACAAGAGCGGCATCAAAGCTATAAGCTTGAACTTGACTTTTTAGTTCATCAAAAGACCCTGCTTCTTTAACTCGAAGCCCTTCTTTTTCTAAACAAATTCGTAGCAATTGTCTCACATCAGCATCATCATCCACCACAAGAACATGCAAATTGCGAAATCGTTTTTTCCTGGAAGATTGCTGGGCTTCCTCCATAAAAACACCAGAAGACTGTTGGGAAGATATAGGAAGCTTTCTATGAGTTACTGAATAGTCAAGACTCCATTCCATCAAAACGCCTCCTGCTTTTTGCTCTTTTTTTAAAAACCTCAATGACTCAAATTTTTAATGGTTTAAGGGGTTCATATCAAGTCCCTTTAGAGCTTTAGTATTATTTATAGAGCATTGCCAAAATTTGTAACAAATCGTTTCACCTAGAAACCGTAACATTCTCCAACAAAAAAAAGAGATCGTTACAACTTTTTCTCTTAAAAAGAATAAAACTATAAAAAAGCTGGCATAAATTTCGCTTTTTACTCTTTCTGTTTAGATAAAACATAAAACATCAAAAAAGGAGGATGTTATGCTGAACGTAAGCAGAAAAAATCTTTTACTTTCCCCCAATGGTGCTAAACACTGGGCTCTTTACATCTCCCCCAATGAAAGCACCTCCTCTCTCCCAGAAGAAAATCTTCTTCTAAATAGTCTTCTCTGCAATCAGTTTAACATCCTCATCCTTTCTCCCTTCCTGAAAAAACATAAAAAGATAATATCAGATAAAAATAAAAATTTAGTTCCTTTAAAAACTTCCCATTTTAGTCCACAAGCAGAAGAAGTCTATTCATGCTATCTCTGGCTTAAAAGTTATATTGGCTATTATGGGGAACCCATTTCCATCATGTCCCTAGGCAAAGGCTCTAGGGTCGCTATCGAAACCTTATATAACTATCCCATGGACATTGCAGCATTCGTCAGTGTCAATGGAGACTTCCAAAAAGCCACCTCTTTCCTGCCTCAAGTTAAGGTCCCCTCTTTATTGATTGTAAAAAGCCCTAAAAGCCACATCTTAGACCTCAATATTCATGCTCAGATTAAACTCAAAGACTCAAAGCTGATTTTCTCCCCACATGGAGATGATTTTTTTAAAAATTCTTTTCTATCCCTGGCTTTGAAGGCAAAAAAATGGTGCGAAAAGGCAGCCCTTTGGAAGGAGGCCGAAAAGGCCTCTTAATTCCAACAAAAAAGGAGAAACAAGCTATAAAATCGCGCCATATACTTTTGCTCTACTTTTCTGTTGAAATTTAGAAAAGAAGCCTTAAAATGAGGCTCCATCCTAAAGGGGGGATTTATGATACCATACCAGAAAGGCACCATTACTCGACAAGCCCATGTAAGCCTTCCGGATGGGCTTGTGGAAGAAGAATATGGCCGAGAAGGCTTCTTTGGACCTTACACTCACTTTTATCGAACGGCACCTCCTGTCAATTGGACCCACATTGAAGGACCTTTGCGTCCACACTCACTGGACTGCAATCAACTGGAAAAAACGAAAACCTCCGACTTTATCACTGGACGCCAAACTCTTCTCTATAACCAAGATGTTCAAATCCAATTTTTATATCTCGATACACCCATGCCTTATCTATTTCGAAATGCTGACGGCGATGACCTCTTCTTTGTCCATAAAGGACAAGGAAAAATGGAAACTGATTTTGGTCCCTTTCAGTATAAAAAAGGAGACTACTTAGTCATTCCTCGAGGAACCGTTTATCGCCTTTTCCCTAAAGAGCCTTCTGCTTTTCTGGTTGTAGAATCCAAGGGGGCCTTTCGACTTCCAGAAAAAGGCCTTTTAGGGCAACAAGCTCTTTTTGACCCTGCTATTATTAATGTTCCAGACCCTGAGCCTCTTTCTTATCCCCCAGGAGAGTATCACCTTAAGATTAAACGCCTAAATGAAATCACCACTGTCACTTACCCCTTTTATCCCATCAATGTTGTGGGATGGAAAGGCACTCTGGCGCCTTGGCAAATCAATGTGGCAGACATTCGCCCTGTCTCATGTGAGCGCTATCACCTTCCTCCCTCAGCTCATACCACCTTTGTCAGTCGAAATTTTGTGGTCTGCAGCTTTTTACCTCGCCCTTTAGAAACTGGCGATCCAACAGCCCTGAAAGTGCCTTTCTATCACTCCAATATCGATTACGACGAAGTCCTTTTTTACCATGAGGGTGAATTTTTTAGCCGAACAGGTATTGGTAAGGGAATGATCACCTTCCATCCTCAAGGCCTTCATCACGGGCCACAACCAGGCGCGTTTGAAAGAACAAAAAATGCTGCAAGAACCAATGAAGTTGCCGTTATGATTGACACACGTCACCCTTTATTTATGTCGGATCAAGCCCAAGAAATTGAAAATAAAGACTATTGGAAAAGCTGGAGGGAGAAAGATGAGTGAAAAGAAAAAAAATAACCCTGTGGGAATTAATGGAATTGAGTTTGTGGAGTTCACATCTCCAGAACCACAAAAATTAGACCAGCTCTTTAAGGAGTTTGGATTTTCAAAGCTCAAAAAACATAAAGATAAGAATATCGACTATTACAATCAAAATGATATTCACTTTTTATTAAATAGAGAAAACCAAGGATTTGCCCATAATTTTTCCCAAATCCACGGTCCATCCATTGCCTCCATGGGATGGAGAGTAGAGGACGCTCAAAAGGCCCGAGACATAGCTGTTCAAAGGGGGGCTCAACCTTGTGACCAAAGCGATTATACCGATGCTAACGGGCATCCACTGCCTGCTATCTATGGCATTGGAGAAAGCCTGATTTATTTTATCGACCAGTATAACAGCCCTGACAAATATGAAAAAATGGGCTTTGTAGACCTTGAGGCCCCTGAACAGGTTCCCGATAAAGGGTTCCTGACCATAGACCACCTGACCAACAATGTGCCCCAAGGAACCATGGAAAAGTGGTCCAAATTTTATAAAGAGATTTTTGGTTTTGAAGAAGTTCGATATTTTGACATTCGAGGCATCAAAACAGGCCTGACCTCTTATGCTCTGCGCTCTCCTTGTGGAAAATTCAGCATTCCCATCAATGAAGGAACGGAGGAAAAATCTCAAATTAATGAATATCTCCGAGAATATAATGGAGCAGGCATACAACATTTAGCTTTTCTTACAGAAGATATCATTCATTCTGTCAAAAGCCTTAAAGGTACTTCTATTCAAACTCTTGATATTGATAAAGAATATTATGATGAAGTTTTTGACCGAGTTCCCAATGTTTCTGAAGACCATAAGACACTGGAAGAGCTAAATATTCTGGTGGATGGGGATAATGAAGGTTATCTTTTACAAATTTTTACAAAGAATCTCATAGGGCCTATTTTTATTGAGATTATTCAGCGTAAAAATCACTTCTCTTTTGGAGAGGGTAATTTTGGCGCTCTCTTCAGATCGATTGAACGAGACCAAGAGAAAAGAGGGGTTTTATAATCCCTCTTTTTCAGGTCAACTTACCGAATGGCTGAAATCCCAGTTAACTGACGACCCACCACAAGACGGTGAATGTCTTCTGTGCCCTCATAGGTATTAACGGTCTCTAAGTTTAACATGTGACGAATAACGGGATACTCATCAATAATTCCATTAGCCCCCAACATGTCTCTTGCTTCTCGAGCCACCTCCAAAGCCATTCGACAATTATTCATCTTAGCAAGAGACACATGATAATGCTTCATTACCCCTCGCTCTTTGAGACGCCCTAGTTGAAGAGCCAACAACTGAGCTTTTGTAATTTCCTGAGCCATTTTCACCAGTTTAGCTTGAGCGAGCTGATAGGCTGCCAAAGGTTTTCCATCAAACAAAATTCTCTCTTTTGAATATTCCAAGGCTTCATGATAACACGCATTTGCAGCTCCAATCACTCCCCAGGAAATACCATAACGAGCCTGAGTTAAGCAGCTCAAAGGCGCCTTTAAACCTTTCGCTAAAGGAAGTCTGTTTTCCTCTGGAACCACACAGTCCTCAAAGTGAAGCTCTGACGTGACACTCACTCTTAAACTGAACTTCCCTTTCATGGTGGTTGTGGAAAAACCTTTCGTTCCTTTTTCTACAATAAACCCAGCAATGTCTCCATCATCCAAACGCGCCCAAACAATGGCAATATCCGCAATGCAGCCATTTGTGATCCACATTTTATTACCATTTAATTTATACCCTCCAGACACTTTTTCAGCTTTTGTTCGCATCCCTCCAGGGTTAGACCCTGCATCTGGTTCTGTTAACCCAAAACAACCTATTAACTTAGCCTTGGCCAATTGAGGAAGATACTTTTGCTTCTGTTCCTCAGAACCATAAGTATAAATGGGGTACATTACTAAAGCACCTTGAACCGAGCAAAAAGAGCGAATGCCCGAGTCTCCCCGCTCCAACTCCTGCATCATAAGACCATAGGCCACATCTCCAAGGCCTGGACAGTCATACCCTTGAATGGTGGGCCCCAATAGTCCCATTTCTGCAAACTGAGGTATTAACTCCATAGGAAACTTTTCTGTCCGATGCGCTTCTTGTAAAAGTGGAATCACTTCTTTAGAAACAAAATCCCTAACCGATTGACGAATCATTTTTTCTTCATCAGTTAACAAATCATCAAACATCATATAATTTAAAGACTCATAATTTTTACTCACAGTTTTCTCCTTTTTCTTAACTTATTCTATAAATTGGAAAGTTTTACGGGCAAGGCATGTGCAGCGCGCCTAGAGAGTTTCCTCACTTTTATGTACCTTTAATCCATGTACAATCGTGCTGAAGCTGTTCACCAGCAGTTTATAAAAAAAGTTAAAAACCTCTCCTTTCCAGAGCCCCAACAGCCATTGCCTCGTCTTTCTGAGATTCCTCTGAGCTCTCATGAATGGGAAGACCTCTTTGAAACACAAATAACAAGCCGTCTTTTAGATATCGAAGCCCGCAGACTCAAGGAAAAAGGGCTTTCTTTTTACACCATTTCCAGTGCAGGCCATGAGGGTAATGCTGTTTTTGGAAAAATCTTTAAGAAAACTGACATGGCCTTTCTCCATTATCGAAGTGGAGCCTTCTTCATTCAAAGAGCCAAAAAAGACCCCTCTATCCCGTACATAGAAGATATTCTCTATTCTCTGATGGCCTCATCCAAAGATCCTATAGCTGGAGGTCGCCACAAAGTATGGGGAAGCAAGAAACTTTTTATCCCTCCACAGACTAGCACGATTGCCTCTCACCTTCCCAAAGCGGTAGGTACGGCCCTTTCCATTTCAAGGGCTAAGGACTTAAAACATCCACACCCCATTCTTCCTCCACAGAGTGTGGTACTCTGTAGCTTTGGCGATGCCAGCTTCAATCATTCAACAGCCCAAGGGGCTATTAACCTCGCAAGCCTGCTCACTTTTCAACATATTCCTTTACCCCTCGTTTTTATTTGTGAAGACAATCAAATAGGAATTTCCGTTCCCACTCCTAAAAACTGGATACACGACTCCCTTCAAAATCGACCAGGGCTTAAGTATTTTTCAGCTAATGGCTTATATCTTGAAGATCTTGCCCTGAAAACAATAGAAGTTGAGAAATTTGTCAGAGAAAAGCGACGCCCTGTTTTTTTACATATGCAAACAGTGAGACTGCTTGGACATGCTGGCTCCGATGTGGAAACCACTTATCATTCTCTTTCAGAAATAGAAAAAACGGAAGCCCAAGACCCTCTTCTCCACTCAGCTCGACTTCTCATAGAAAATCAAATCCTTTCCTCCGAAGAAGTATTAAAACTCTATTTAGATACAGAAAAGAAAATCAAAAAAACCATAGAGTCCATCACTCCAGCTCCTCACCTTGAAGATATCCAAACAATACAAAGCACCATTGATCTTTGTGTCGCCCCCAGAACGAGTCCTCCCATTCCGCCCAACCAGCAAAGAGAAACTACATTTGGAAAAGAGTTTCGCAAATTAGAAGAGCCCCAACATATGGCAAAATTACTAAACTGGGCCCTTACCGATATTCTACTTCAATACCCAGAAGCCCTTATTTTTGGAGAAGATGTGGCTAAAAAAGGGGGCGTCTATCATGTGACAGATCAACTTTATAAGCGTTTTGGAGTAAAACGCGTCTTTAACTCTCCCCTTGATGAACAATCCATTTTAGGAACGGCCATTGGTTTAGCTCATAATGGTTTTCTTCCAATCCCTGAAATCCAGTTTTTAGCCTATGTTCACAATGCGGAAGACCAAATCCGAGGAGAGGCGGCCACACTCAAATTTTTCTCTCAGGGTCAATTTTCCAACCCTATGGTGGTGCGTATTGCTGGGCTAGCCTACCAAAAAGGTTTTGGAGGACATTTTCACAATGACAATTCTTTGGCCATATTCCAGGATATTCCCGGTCTCATTGTTGCCGTTCCCTCTCAAGGAGACGAAGCTGTTAAAATGCTAAGAAGCTGTGTTAAAAAAGCCTATGAGGAAGGACTTGTTTGTATTTTCATAGAGCCTATTGCTTTATACATGACAAAGGACCTTTATACTCCAGGAGATAAAATATGGACTTTTTCTTATCCCAAACCTGATGAATTCATCCCTGTGGGCTCCATAGGGGTTGAAGGCTCTGTAAAACCTCAACTCACCTTAGTCTCTTATGGAAACGGCTATTATTATTGCAAACAGGCTGCTCAGGAGATGGAAAAAGAAGGAGTTAACATCAAGCTTATTAACCTTCGATGGATTCAACCACTCCCCATCACCTCTTTATTAAAAGAACTTCCTGAAAACAGCCCTGTTTTATTTGTGGATGAATGTCGGCAAACGGGGTGTGTGAGTGAGACACTCATTGCTCGTATTATTGAAAAAAAAGGAGCCCAAGCCCCTCCACTTCATCTTCTAGCAGCAGCCGATTGTTTTATTCCTCTTGGGCCAGGGGCTGTAGCAGGGCTTCCACAAAAAGAGAGCATTCTCAGAAAGTCAAAAGAGGTCTTATCAAAAAGCAAAGACCTATAAAAGCTGCTCCCGATTCTCCTTAACAAACTGATAAACTTCATCCACATGACCGGGTACTTTAACGCCTCTCCATTCCTGAACCACCACACCATTTTTATCAAGCACGAAAGTACTTCTTTCAACTCCCATGTATTTACGGCCATAAAGGTTTTTTTCTTTTATTACACCAAAGGCCTCACAAAGAACCTTGTCTGGATCACTAATAAGATCTTCCCGCAGCCCTTCTTTATCACGAAATTTTTCATGCGAGCTTAAAGTGTCAGGGGAAACTCCAATCACATCAACACCCAATTTTTTAAAGTCTTCATAACGGGTGGAAAAGTCTTTCGACTCTACCGTACAGCCAGGAGTAAAGTCTTTGGGATAAAAGAACAGAACCAAAGGGTGACCCCAGTTAGCTATATCAATGGATTTACCTCCTGTAGCCGTTCCCAATAAAGAAGGGGCCTTTTTCCCCTTAAGGGTCTTACTAGGTTTTTGAGATTTTTTTTGAGTAGGTGCTTTTGTTTGAGATGCTTTTTTCTTAGTGGCTTTTTTTCCTGTAGATTTCTTTTTAGCGGCTTTCTTTTTGGTTACCTTTTTGCTGGTTGTTTTCTTTTTTTTCGTTGTTTTTTTAGTAACTTTCTTTTTAGATACTTTTTTCTTTTTCTTGCTCACTTTTGTTTTCGATTTTTTTTTCTTTGCCATAAAGCCTCCTTTAAACATACCCTATATACATGAAACCAGAAAAAATTGTCACTCCTTTCTCTAAAAACTTCTGCCAGTACCCTATTATTGCGGCTCCCATGTTTCTGGTATCCAATGAACAAATGGTCATCGCCGTTTCCGAAGCGGGAGGTATTGGTGCTTTTCCTGCCTTAAATTTTCGCCCGATTGAAAACTACAAAAAAGCTCTCAAACGAATCAAAGCCAAAACAAAACGTCCTATTGCTGTCAATATCATTGTGAACAAAACCAATACGCGACAAAAGGAAGATTTAAAGTACGCCCTGGACGCTGGAGTTGAGATGCTCATCACCTCATTGGGATCTCCCAAAACCGTGATTCAAGAGGCTCATAAAAATGGAACCAAAGTGTATTGTGATGTCACCAATCTCCAACATGCTTTAAAGGTCCAAGACATGGGCGCTGATGGTGTCATTGCTGTCAGCGCAGGAGCTGGAGGCCATGCGGGCCCCCTTTCACCTTTTGCCCTCATTCCCTGGTTAAAAGAAAAACTAGAAATCCCTATTATTGCAGCTGGCGGCATTGCTAATGGAGCCACCATGGCCGCCGCCTTGGCTTTGGGGGCTTCTGGTGTGAGTGTTGGAACCCGTTTTATAGCTAGCAAAGAGGCTAAAGTGTCTCCTGACTACAAAAAGGCCATTATCAATGCCACACCTGAAGATATTGTTCTGACTTCCAGGATTTCAGGCACACCTGCTTCAGTGATCAAAACCCCCGTCATTGAAAAAGAAGGACTCGATCTTCCTCTTCTTATAAGATGGCTTAAAAATAACCCTCGAACGAAAAAATATATTATGCCTTTTATCCATTACTGGGGCATGAAACGCCTTGAAGTATCAGCTCGCAATAAACTCACATGGAAGTCTGTATGGAGTGCTGGACAAACCGTCGGACTTATCCATGAGGAGTTATCTTGTAAAGAAATCATTGAGAAGTTGGTGCAAGAATATCAAGAAACCAAAACCAAACTTCCATAAACTGCTCGACTACCGTGTTGAAATGCAGCGCATATAAATTGAAAAAAAGCTCTTTTTTCAACAAATTTAATAAATAATTTTTTTCAAAGGAAAGCGGTTGTTTTCCTAAGGCTTAGGTTATTTACACACCCATATCGTAAGCAACTGAATCTATTTAGTTTTTTGAAGACCTTTTAGATTTGTTGTTTTTATTACAAGATTTTTCAACACGGTAGTCGAGCAGTTTATGAAGTCAGCGTCCTTCACCAAACATGATGGGCCAATCTCCTTTAGCTCGAGGCAGAAAGCTTGTGCTGGAAGCGGCCTCATAGGCCCACTCAAACTCTCTGGGTACAGGAGATTGCAGCAGCTCGCCAGGTTCCAAAAATCGGAAAAGCTGTCCATAGTGTTTCACTTCAGCAATTCCCACCCGTCTCATTAAATGCCATGGTCTTAATTCAGAAGGGCGTTCCAAACCCATGGCTCCCAAAATATCTGCCACACTTTTTACAGTTTCCTCATGGTATTGTTTCACTCGCTTTCTTTTTTCCGAAACCACAAGCCCAGCTACTAATTGTTCGTCTTGAGTGGCAACACCTGCAGGGCAATGGTTACTGTTACAACGCAAAGCCTGAATACAACCGAGAGCCATCATCATTCCCCGCGCCATATAAATAGCATCTGCCCCCAGACAGAGCCGCTTGATCATTCCAAATCCTGTGGTGACTTTTCCTGATGAAATAATTTTAATATATCGTTTAAGGTCCATCCCCACTAAAACATTGTAAACAAAAATTAAAGCTTCAATTCCAGGAGCTCCAATGTGATTGGAAAACTCCAAGGGGGCCGCACCAGTTCCTCCTTCTCCACCATCCACTGCCACATAGTCAGGCATAATTCCAGTTTCCAACATGGCCTTACAAATAGAAATAAACTCCCTTCTTTTGCCCAAACAGAACTTTAAACCTACTGGTTTTCCCCCTGACAACTTTCTCAACTGCTCAACAAATTCCATTAACTCAATGGGTGTTGAAAAAGCACTATGAGAGGGAGGAGAAATCACATCTTGTCCCAAGGGAACTCCTCGAATTTCTGCAATTTCTGGAGTCAGCTTTTCGGTAGGCAAAATACCTCCATGCCCTGGCTTAGCCCCCTGAGAAAGTTTAATTTCAATCATCTTCACATTTTCAATCTGTGCTTTTTCCTTAAATCGAACAGGGTCAAATTTTCCATCAGGAGTCCGGCACCCAAAATAAGCTGTTCCAATCTGCCAAATCAAATCACCACCAGGCTCTAGGTGATAAGGACTAATTGAACCTTCCCCTGTGTTGTGAGCAAAGTTTCCATCCTTTGCCCCGCCATTTAAAGCCAAAATGGCATTTTTACTAAGAGAGCCATAGCTCATTGCTGAGATATTTAAAATACTTGCGGAATAAGGTTTTTCACAGTGAGGCCCTCCAATGGTCACTCTCATATCTGAGTGGTGATTTTGCTTGGCCAGCAAAGAGTGATTCACCCACTCATAACCAATGGCATAAACATCCTGCTGGGTTCCAAAGGGTAATGTATCTAGCTGATTTTTAGCTCGCTGATATACCACGGAGCGCTGTTCTCGACTAAATGGACGTCCATCAGAATTGGATTCCACAAAGTATTGATTGATTTCTGGGCGAATAAACTCAAAAAGGTACCTGAAATTTCCTATGATAGGAAAGTTTCTCCGTATGGTCTGCTTTTTTTGGAAGAAGTCAATATATCCTATAACAAGAAGAGGGCCGATGATAATAAAACTCCACCAAACCCAGTGAAAAAAATACCCCCCAATCAATAATAAAGCCGTTAAGCTTAAAGATCCCCATACAAAAGCTCGTCGCATTTTCTGCCCCTCAAAGGTTAACTAGTTTTTTTAAAACATCAATACGAGAAACAATACCCACCACCTGTTTCAACTCATTTACAACTGGCAGTCGTCGATACTTTGTTTTATATAAAGTCACCAGAACTTCTCCTAATGTTTGATCGGGCAGAACCGTTAATACTTTTTCATTGTATGTAAATGGTTCTGCAACATCCCTTGTTGCTACCTGCATAAGAAGGTCATATTCTGTCACAAGCCCCACAAGTCGACCTGAAGCATCGACCACTGGGGCTCCACTGATACGATTTATACTGAGAGACTTAACAGCTGAATAAATTTTGGTGCCTTTAACTAAGGTAATCACATCACGAGTCATGAAGGAATGAACCGGAAGTTCAGAAACTTTTGCTGACTCTGCTTTTTTTTGGAGCTTTTGAGCATTTGATTTAACCATGATTTTATTCTGAGTGATTTTCAGTGAAAAATCACCCAACTGCTCGACTATCGTGTTGAAAAAATTTGTAATAAAAATAACAATCTCTATAAAACCGACAAAAGCTCAATAATTAAAAGTGCTTATGAGAAAAGCGTAAATCCAAAAAAGTCTCTCAGAAAAACCTCTCTTTATAATTGAAAAGGTTAC
>RFKI01000286.1 GCA_003694355.1 Bdellovibrio sp. | reverse complement strand
TAGCTTGGGTGGTAAAGTATTTCTTACAGAACATAAAAGTGGTTTCGGACTGGTCCAAGGGCCGTTATCATGTATTCGTTGGCATTACTGGACAAGGGAAGAGTTCATCTTTAGTGAAATTGGCAAGTCATCTTGTGATTAAAGAAAAGAAGAAAATCGCCATAGTTAGTTGTGATACCTACAAAGTGGGGGCTTCTGAGCAGCTTAAGATTTTTTCTCAAATATTAAATGTCCCTTTTGCTTGTATTAAGTCCGCTTCTCAATGGTCTGCTTTGGAGCAAAAACTAAAGCACTATGATCGTGTCTTAGTGGATCTGCCAGGTAAAAGTTTAAAGACTCCGTCTGAAGTCGATCTGTTATTTCGGTTTATTCCTCCGTTTGCTTCTAAGTCAGTGCACTATGTCCAATCTATTTTATCTAAAGATCAAGAAGCTTTTGAAGTGGCTCGACGCTTTCAACAAATAGGTTTTCATGATGTGATTTTTACTCATCTGGATGAAGCTCATCATTTTGGATTGCTTTATAATTTTCAAAAGGAATTTGGGGTTCCTCTGCATTCTTTTGGAACTGGATCCAAAGTTCCAGAAGACTATGAACCAGCCACTAAGGAAAGGGTTGTAGATCTTATTTTCAAACTAACAGAAAGGAAGTCACATGGGATCAGTGCAACAGCTTTTTAGACAGCCAACACAAACTTTAAGTATCACATCAGGGAAGGGTGGAGTTGGTAAAAGCACTATAGTAGCTAATCTGGCTTTGAGTTTGGCTCAAAGGGGAGAGCAAGTATTGCTGTTAGATGGGGACTTGGGAATGGCCAATTTGGATATTCTATTCCAGGTTCGACCACGCTATACTTTGGAAGATGTTTTAAATGGCCAGAAAGCTTTAAGTGACATCTTGGTTAAAGTCGCCCCTAATATATCCTTAATTCCTGGAGGTTCTGGAATATATGGTTTAACTCAGATTCCTTTGATTCAAAAGCATCTTCTTTTAGATCAAGTGAGTCAATTGGATGGGAAATATCACTGGATGTTAATTGATACAGCCCCAGGCATAGATGATGATGTTTTATATTTTAATTCTGCAGCCCAAGAAATTTTAGTGGTTTTGACTCCTGATCCATCCAGTTTGGCAGATGCTTATGCTCTAATAAAGGTGTTAAATGCTCGTTATAGAGAGAGTCGATTTTCTATCATCTGTAATATGGTGAGAAATGAAAGTGAAGCTCTGATGATCTTTAGAAGACTCAGTGATGTGGTTTCTCGTTTTTTAGTTGTTAGTTTGGATTATAAAGGCTTTATCCCAATAGATGGAAATTTAAGAAGTGCAACAAAGTTGCAACAATTGGTTGTGGAAACTCATCCTCGTTCTCCGTCCAGTTTAGCGTTCTCTCAGTTATCAGACAGTTTACGAGGGGCTTATTGTCCAGAACATATTAAAGGTGGAATACAGTTTTTTTGGCAGCAGATAATTGGTGCAGTTTAGAAGAATATGGACTTTTGAAAAGATAAGGGTTTTGGTAAAATAAAAGAAAGAGGGGATCATTTATATGTCAGATAAAAGGAATAATTCCTTGTTGAGAAAATATAAAGAAGAACCTAATAAATTAACAGCTCAACAAAAAGATAAGTTGATTATGGAATATGCTCCACTGATCAAGTTCATAGCGCAGAAAATTGCTATTCGGCTTCCAGCTCACATTGAACTTGATGATCTTATTTCCAGTGGAGTCATTGGCCTTATGGACGCAATAGAAAAATATGATCCAACAAGAGATAATAAGTTTAAAACTTATGCAGAATTTAGAATTCGTGGTTCTATTTTGGATGAATTAAGAGCTCAGGATTGGGTGCCTCGGTCTGTTCGGGATAAGGCTAAGATGTTAGATAGAACTATGATACAACTGGAAGCGGAATTGGGTCGGTCTCCTAGTGAAGAAGAAATTGCAGAGCGTTTGAATTTGTCTTTGGATGAGTTTCATGACTTGGTGAACCAAGTGCGTCCTGTTAGTGTCCTTTCCATTGATGAACAAAGTACATTTAGTAATGTAGATAAAAAGTCAATTTTAAATATTCTAGATGGCTGTAAGATCAACAATCCGTTTAATCAGTTAAAGTTAAAGGCTATTAAAAAAGTTGTTACTCAGGCTATTGAATCACTTCCAGAAAGGCAACGTCTTGTTCTCTCTTTATATTATTATGAGGATTTGAATTTAAAAGAAATAGGGAAAGTCTTAAGGGTTACAGAAAGCCGGGTCTCTCAGCTTCACGCTCAAGCGATTGCCCGTTTGCGTTCCAAACTCACTCAATATTTTGAAAACTCAGATATTCATTCGTCTTAAACGAGACGCTTTTCTTTCAGCGAATTTTTGATCTTCTTAATCACGCGTGTTTCCATTTGGCGAACAGCTTCGCGAGTAATTCCATATTGTTGAGCGATTTCTCTTAAGGTCATGGGAGGGTCAGCTAAGAGACGCTTGTCAAGAATCTGAAGTTCTCTGGGGCTCAGATGGGGGCGAAGTTCTTCCAGGCTATCTTTTAGAAGGTGTAGTTCTTCTTTCAGTTCAATTTTTTCGTCCAAATCAGAGTTATCAGCCTTGCTTTGTAAATCTATGAGTTGAGTAGAGCCTTCGTCCCCATTAGCGGGTTGATTTAAACTAATATCTTTTCCAGAAAGCCTTTGAGTCATTTGTTGAACACTGCTTTCACTAACTCCAAGACGGCCACTGAGAAGAGCTGTAGTTGGAACATGGCCCATTTTTTCAAGTTCTTTTTTTTGCTTTTGAAGTTGATAAAAAAGTTTTCGTTGTTCCTGGGTGGTGCCTATACGAACTAAGGAAAATTGTCGCATAAGGTATTCCTGAATGTTTCCACGGATCCACCAGACCGCATAAGTGATCAGGCGGACGCCTTTATAAGGGTTAAATTCCTTAATGGCTTGCATAAGACCCATATTGCCTTCTTGAATCAGGTCAATGAGGTGAGCTCCAAATTTTGTGTACTCGGCTGCAATTTTAACGACAAAGCGCAGGTTGGAGGTAACGAGCTTTTGAGCTGCTTTAGGATCTTTGGTTTCGTAATAACGAATTGCCAGTTCCCTTTCCTCTTCTTTAGAGAGCACGGGATATTTTTGGATCTCTGCCAAATAACGGGTGGTAGGATCAGAGGGAACCAGGGCTTTGGAAGCTTTGGAGTTCACGGAGATAGGTAAGGGCAGACCAGAGGACTGTTTTTTTGTGATTTTTTTCGTCTTTTTCTTTTTTGTTGGAGCCATACTTATAAAACTTTGCTTATTTTCTTTTGTAAAGTTGACTGAATAATCCCTTTCATCATGGCTAAGGCTAAAGGGATTTGAATATTAATAGCAACCTGAGAGCCGCCTTGAGGTCTCTCTTTAATCTTCAGGTCGGCTGAAAACATTTTTCCCTTTGCTGTCCCTGAAAGCTGACTTTCATCAAACTGGCAGGAGTATTGAGGATCCATTTTTTTTAGGTCTTTATCAGTATTAAGGAACTCACTCACTTTTTTAAAAGCCTCCCTAGGTTCTAGGGTAGAGTCGTGTTCAATGGTTATTTTTGGCATAGTGGGTTAAGCCTATGATAAAAATAAAAATTTGTCCAATGGAATTATCGACATGAAATTGCAAGCCTCCTTGAGAATTATAAATTTTCCAAATATTTTAAAGCCCCCTTAATTGATCTTTTTTAAGAATATTGCTACGTTGGCCGCCATGACAGGAAAAGCTTATAAGAGACGTACTCATTATTGCGGTCTTTTAAATGAAACCCACGCAGGACAGACTGTGGTCCTCAAAGGATGGGTGGATACGCGTCGAGATCATGGTGGTCTTGTGTTTATTGATCTGCGGGACCGAGAAGGCATCGTTCAGGTTGTTGTAGACCCTCAAAAGGTACCTCATGTTCATGATATTAGAAATGAATATGTGCTTTCTATTCAGGGTTTGGTGCGTTTGCGACCAGAGGGTATGGTCAATCAACAATTAGCTTCTGGGAAAATTGAGGTTGAAGTATCGGAGTTAGAAGTCCTGTCTTCGGCCAGGCCGCTTCCTTTTGGACTTAATGAGGAGAAGACTTCAGAAACTTTGAGGCTTCAGTATCGATACTTGGATTTAAGATCGAAAAAATTACAAAAAATACTCAGAACTCGGCATCAGGTGATGCAGCTTGTTCGAGCTTACTTAAGTGAGCAGGGTTTTTGGGAAATAGAGACTCCCATTTTGTATAAGAGCACTCCAGAAGGAGCGCGAGACTATCTGGTGCCATCTCGAGTTCATAAGGGTTCTTTCTATGCTTTGCCTCAAAGTCCTCAAACGCTTAAGCAGCTTTTGATGGTTTCGGGGATTGATCGTTACTTTCAGATTGCAAGATGCTTTCGGGATGAAGACTTGAGGGCGGATCGACAGCCAGAATTTAGTCAAATTGATATGGAAATGAGCTTTGTAGATGAGCAGGAGGTCATGGAGGTTAATGAAAACCTTTTGAGAGTGCTTTGGCGGGAGATCAGAGGTCAGGAAGACATAGGAGATATTCCTCGAATGACTTACCATGATGTGATGAAGCGTTATGGGTCAGATAAGCCCGACTTGCGCATTCCTTGGGAAATTAAAGATTTATCATCGGTGGTTCGAGGGGCTGGGTTTCAGGTTTTTGAAGATGTTTTGGAGCGAGGGGATCATGTAAGAGGTTTGGGTGTTCCTCAAGTTGGTGGTTTTTCAAGGAGTCAGTGGGATAAATTCACGAAAATGGCAAGACAATTAGGAGCTAAGGGGCTTGTTTGGATTAAAGAAGATCAAGGGAAATTATCCTCTCCAGCAGCAAAGTTTTTGGGTGAAGAGAAGTTAAGAGAAATATTGGATGTGCTTCAAGTGCCAAAGGGCGGGGGTGCTTTTATTGTGGCAGATACCTTTGATGTCAGTAGCTCTGTTCTGGGACATTTTAGAAGTTTCTTGGCTCATGAGTTGAATGCCATAGATACTTCACGGGACAGTTTCTTATGGGTGACCGATTTTCCTCTTTTTGAATTTAGTACAGAGGAGAAAAGGTGGGTGGCCAGACATCATCCCTTTACGGAGCCCAAGGAAGAAGATGTTCCCATCTTATTAGAAGGTCGAAAGGATGAGTTCTATAAGGTGAGAGCGAGAGCTTATGATCTGGTTTGTAACGGACATGAACTTGCTGGAGGAGGCTTGCGTATTTATCGTCAAGACTTACAGCAAGCCATGTTTCGGGCTCTCAGTATGAGTGACCAAGAGGCTCAAGAAAAGTTTGGTTATTTTTTAAAGGCTCTCCAATATGGAACTCCTCCGCATGGCGGTATCGCCTGGGGCTTGGATCGTCTATTGATGATTTTGTGTGAAACAGAGGCCATCCGTGACGTGATGGCTTTCCCTAAAACCACAAAAGCTTCTTGTTTAATGTCAGAGGCTCCGAGTCCTGTTGATGGAGAGCAGTTGGTGGAACTCGGAATCAAACTAAGCTCTCTTACTGAAACATAATTATTTTTTGTTATTGATAGCCTCTCGTTTGGTTAAGTTCAATGAAGAGAGAGGGGGCTCCTGAGTGCTTATTATTTAGTCATAGCTTTATATACATATATGGTGAGTGATAAAGCTCTGCGGCCTATCGCTTTAAGACTAAAGGCTTGAGCTTTCATTGACCTGTTAAAAAGATAGATATTGTTTAGAGTCTTTTATAACCTTAATAAGAAGAGAAAAAGAAAGAGGGGTGGGGGTGAAAAAGCAAAAAAGAAAACTGAGAAACTTTTTGTTAATTCCAGAGTTTCAGTTGAAGTATGCACTTTATTTTATTCTTTTCAGTTTTTTTAGTGCCAGTGTTTTTTATTTTACTTTTTATATATGGAGTCTTCATTTTGTGGAGACCATTTTAAAAACAGAGGTGGCGTCTCCAGAAATATCTCATGTTATTGATTTGTTTTTAAAACGCCTGACAGAAGTGAACTGGCTCTTCATTGCCTATGTTTTGCTTTCTATTATTTTTTCATCAATTACGGCCATCGTAGTCACTCATAGGGTTGCTGGTCCAATGATTGCTATTAAAAGGGTTGTTGCAGAATTTAAAAATGGCAATGTCAATGTTCGTTTCTCCTTTAGACAAAGAGGCGACTTGAAAAATATTGAAGATGATTTAAATGATCTTTTAGATTTGGCTCGTAAAGGAGCAAATTTAAATGAAAAGTAAAGGGGGCAAGACCCTCTTTCCCATAAATCCATCCAATAAAAGTTTTGTTAGATCGTACCTTCTGGCTTTGGTTTTTCTAATATCTATAGCCTTGGGAATAACTTGGTTATTGAGTTTTTTTCGAGAGGATATTTCTTATCTAAATATTAAAGTCATGATGAAGTCCATGAAGAACAAGTTAGAATTTTACTTAAGTCATGACCCCTCTTGGTCTTATACGAGTCAAGCTAAAGAAAATAAACTCTCTTTCCAATGTCTGAAAAGTAAAAGCTGTTTTCAAGAGCAAAGCCAAAAACATCCCTTTTTTGTGATAAAAGACGAAGAAGGAAAAACAGTTTATAGTTCTTTAAAAAAATCTCAAGGCTTTAATGCTTTTCTGGAGCCTTGTTCAACATTTCAACACGACCGAAGTCTAGGAAATAATAAGTGCCCGTTTCGCTATGAGTTTTTTTGGGTTCCGCGTTGTTTTCCTTCCAAAGAAAAGTGTAAAAATTCTCGTATAGAAGTTCATGGGAATCTTTTAATTAATGGACAAAGTCAGTTTCCTTTGAAATCATCAGAGTATAAGATTCGTGTGCTTAGGTGAGAATAAGAACATGTGGTATTTAAAAACCATTATAATACTTTTTGTTTCGCTGTCTTGTTGGGGAAAGGAGAAAAAAACCAATGATGATTTATCAGAATTGTTGGATTCTCCATCAATAAGTAAGAAAATCACATTAGAATCTCATAGGAAAACATCTAAGACGTCAAAAAAGAAATCTCACAGGATGAAATCTCACAAACCAAAAAGAGAACATAAGAAAAAATCTAAAAAATCACAGAAGAAAAATAAAAGCTCTGAAAAAGGAACTCTTGGAATGTCTTCTCAGCAAAAGGCGACGTCAGTTGCTGGTTCTTCCAAAGAAGTCGGAAAAAAAATAGAAGCGCGAAAAGGGAAAATCATTTGGTATGAACCACAGGGGAAAGTCGGTTCTACTTTATATTCAACCATTGTGGAGTTTGCAGGAAAGACGGATCCGTATACCCGAATTAAAATTGATGTGGATAATATTATTTATGTCAAAAAAGAAAAGAAAGGGTTAAAGCTTCCCAAACCTTCGGTTCCTCCCATTACAACAGCTAATAAGAAAGGGCTATTTATTCTGACTGTGGAATTGTTAAATGGTGTTTGTCAAATCCCAGTGATTATTAAAACCAATGATGGAAAAGTAAAACAATATTTATTTTTGGCCAATATCAGTAATAAGAAAGTTAAGTTGAGTACCAAAACTTTAAGGAAAAAACTTCGTCGACGAAAATATGCTCCACTTAAAAAATATTTCTATGTGTTAGCAAAAGCTGGAGGGGGGCTTCCGGCCAAAACATACACGCCGGAAGGTTTACTGACTTTAGAGTCATCTCAAGTTAGTTTTCCGTTTTTAGGGTTAGAGGGGATTTTCAAAGTGGGACGTTGGCAGGCCTCCTTGGCTTTTTCTCAGTGGGCTGAGAAAGTGCAAATTAAAAATGATCAGGTTCAAAATGGAACAGCCAATAAGAGCCAGATGGTTGTGACTTTAGATGGAGGGTACAGGCTTTCTCGTCGTTTTAAGTTCTTGCGTTTGCATATGGGATTATCGATGGAGATTCAACCTCTTTATATGGAAACCTCAAGTAAGGAGCTTTCCCTTATTGATAATACATTTTACCTGGGGACGCTTGGCATTTCAAAAGTGTTTCGTGTTACCAAAAGGTCTTTTTTGTTTCATAAATTAGATTTCAAGCCGCCCTTCTTGATGGATACCTCCT
>RFKI01000285.1 GCA_003694355.1 Bdellovibrio sp. | reverse complement strand
CTCATAACACTTTGCGGAGAAGAGGAGAGTGGAATTTTCACCATAATAAGGGAAGTTGGAATAAAAGATGTCTATATACTGCATTCAGAAAAGGAAGAGAGAAAAGCAAGGAAATTGGAAAAGAAACTTAATGAGTTCAAAGTCCCTACTAAAGTTGTCGGCATAAAGGGCTATGGCGTTGAGGATGTTTTCAAGACAGTCGCCCTCATAAGCGAGGGGAGGGAAGACAAGGTTTTGATTAATGCAACAACTGGGGACAAAATAGGGTCGTGCCTCCTCCTTTCTGCAGCATTTGTAAACGGCATAAAGGCAGTTGGGGTAATGAACAATAAGGCTATGTTGCTTCCAGTGATGAAATTCTCATATTACTCTATGATATCTGAGAAGAAGATGAAGATACTTAGAACCCTCTATGGAGAGGAGATGGCCCTTAATGAATTGTCCAAAAAAATAAAGATTAGCTTGCCTCTAATGTTCTACCACATATATGGGAATGGAAAGAATGAGGGGTTGGTGGAGATGGGTCTTGTTGAAGTTGAGGATAGAGGAAAGAAAACAAAGATCAAAATAAGTCCTCTTGGAAGGATGCTTATGTGCGGCTATGTATGATGCGTCTTTTATTTTCCAACCTCTTCTCTGCTTCATATCTCTCCAAGCTTATGTTGTCCCTATTTAGGAAAAGCATCTTTCCAGCATTTGGATGGACTTTTGCGATCTCATCTGCGATTGCTATCGCTATTGACCTATAATCTGGATGGCCTTGAGGCTGGCTCCTCAACTCGCACAAGTGGAATGCTTCCCTTAGAGTAAGCGTAAAGAAAAACCTAGCCCTGTAAGCGAAAGGCAAGACATACTGTGCATAATGCCCGTTTGTCTTCGCCATCTTTTCATAGAGTTTCCTTGCTCTCTCCATCGCCCTTTCCCACTTATATTCAAAGCCAGCGTCAACGATCTCCTGAGGAACATCATAGCCAAGTTTTGGAGTTAAGGGTTGTCTGAATTGCGTTAACATTCTATGCCTCTGCAAATCCCTGTAAGCGCCAAAGTTCGTTACAATCTCAAATGTGTATCTAACTTCTTCAAACTCCCTCGGCGGCTTGTGGCGCCTGTTTTCCCTTATGGAGAAGAAGTTTTCAAAGAAGCTTTCTTTCTCTCCTGGAGGCATCGAATAAGCGATCTTCTTTGCTTCTTCATATGTCATGTTTGAGGAAGAGACTATTGTCATTGCTAAAATATCTTCTTCACTGCCGTTAACTCTAACCAAATCCACTCTTTTCGCAAATCCACTCTCTCCTTTAGGAAAGGCTTCCTTGACTTGCTCCACTTTCCTGAGGTAATTGCTCCAAGCAATGCCGTGCTCTCCACTAGCTCTTTTTACAAATGTGGGCATAATTTTCCTCAACTCCTCTTCTATTTTG
>RFKI01000284.1 GCA_003694355.1 Bdellovibrio sp. | reverse complement strand
CGTATCTCCGCTTCCCATACTTTTTCCAAACCTCGTTTGCCAATAATATCTCCTTGTTGGAAAATGTACTGGCCTTTGAATTTTTTGTTGTATTCTTTGATTTGTGGTTTTGAAATTTCCCCCACATATCCAAAAACCTGAGCGCCATTTTCTCCCAGAGGGTAGGAACGCAAAATCACCTTTTCAATATCTAAGCCGGGGTTATCCAAGCGGACTTTTAGGATTTCTCGCACTTCATCGAGGGAAATATTTTCTTTAATTTTAACGGTTCTGAAAGGCCCATTTTGATAACGGCTTTTTTTAACTTTACGAATGATTTTAGATGCAGGGATATGAAGGATTTGAGAGAGAACTTGGGCTGTTTTTTTCAATTGAGAGGCGTATTGGGGGGAGATTACAACAGAGTAGCCTTGGATGTTTTCCACAAGAATACGTCCTTCTCTGTCAAGAAAAAGGCCTCTTGGAGCGCGGAGCTTGATTTGTTTTACGTGATTTTTTTCAGAGTAGGCCCGCAGGTCCTGTCCTTGAATAATTTGTAGATACCATAAGCGAGCTGTAATAATGAATGCAGATAGAAATAAAATGAGGTTAAATAGACGAAATCTTTCACTGTAGGTTTTTACATTGTCTTGTTCTACATGAAGGTGAGTGTTCATAAAGCTTGACTCCGAGCTTCTGTGGGCCATCTTTTTTTAGTCATACGATCAATAAACACATAGAGGTAAAAGAGGGGCGGGGTGAGCAGAGTGGTGAGAATAGCTCTTAATGTCCAGTCAAAAAACTCAATTTTATGTAGTGGTGAGGGCTCCAAAATAAAGCTCATAAGGAAGTGAATGAAGGGGAATGCCAGGCAGATCCAGAAGGTCAGGAACATCATAAATGTGACCCCTTCCCAATAAATGCGGTGTCGAATAAAAAAGATCAGAAAAAAAAGGCAAAAGTGAACCATCAGTAATGTTTTTAAAGGAATCGCTGAAAAGGGAGCCACTAAGAGCGAAATGAGGTAGGCCATAATAAGACTTTCTTTGGGGGAGCGATAGATGGACCAAAAAACAAGAATAGAGAGCCAAAATTGAGGAGAAGGAAAGTATCCCATCACATACATCCATAAAGACGTTTGGAATCCCGTAAAGACTAAAATCAATAGCGCAAAAAGAGCATAGTTCAGAAAGGCCAAAGAGAGAGTTTTAGCGTTCATCTTTTTTTGCCACTTTCTGTTGTGGATTTAGGATAATAAAAACCTCTTCAAGTGTAAAAGGGTTGATAATGGGGTGCAAATAAACTTCCTGACTAGCTCCGTAGCGACTTTTTTTGACTTTAAAAACGGTTCCAATGGGAAAGCCCTTGGGAAAAGCTTGGTCAAAACCACTGGAAACAATCAGGTCCCCATTAACCACATCATCGCTTCTTTGCAAAAAATCGAGCAGGCAAGTGTCACTGGTAAATCCGCGCACAATTCCTCTGGCTCTGGAACGTTGAACAATAGCATCAATAGCAGAGTATCGATCCGTAAGAAGAAGAACGGTGGCCGTCTTGTTATTGACACGAAGAATGTATCCAACAATCCCACCCTCTGTAATAACTCCCATATTGACTTTTATACCATCTTTTGAGCCTCGGTTAATTGTAATGGATTGATGATCAGGAATAAGGTCTCGTCCAATCACTTTCGCAGCCAGTAATTGCATGGAAGACCGTTGTTGAAATTGAAGTAAGCGATTCAGGCGTTGGTTTTCTAGTTGAAGTTCCGTTAGAGCTCCCAGTTGAGCTTTTAGACTGGCATTTTCTTTAAGTAGTTGGCGGTTTTGCTTTTTAATATCTATGAGATCAAAATAAAGTTTGAAAGTACCTTCCACCCCAGAGCTCAGGTGAGCGTAAGCGTTTTGAATACTTTGAGCCAGATAAGCAAAAGGCTTTAAAAAAAAAGGAGCGCGGGAGGGGGAAAATTCTGTATTTAAAGCTATGATAGTAAAGGTGACAATCAGTAAGCCGATGATTAACTTTTTCATATCAAGAGCAAAAAAGGACATTTTTTCTCCGTCGCCGTAGCATTGCGTTATTTATTGCCTTTTCTCATTTGGCTTCAGCTATCTATCTATCATAGTGTATATAGGAGAGAGGTTCAATAAGAGAGAGGAAAAAGCAAATTAGGATTTGGAAGAGGGGTTTTTATGTTTGAGAAAATTCAAAAAGCCAGTCGTTCAAAAAGCATTGTTGCTTATATTATTTTTGGAGCTATCAGCTTGGTTTTTGTGTTCTTTGGGATGGGTTATGGAAACCTTGGTGGTATCGGTGGTGGTTCTGGAGCTGCTGTTGTGAATAGTGCGGTGATCTCTGTGGCAGATTATCAGAAGGCCTATGAGAATCTTTCGGAGCAAGCTGAAAAAAGGTTGGCTCATCTTCCTGATGATGTTCGTCAACAACGTTATGAGGATCTTAAAAGGCAAGCCATAGAAAGTCTTGTGGAGTTTGAGCTGGTGGCTCAGGAAGCTCAAAGCATGGGATTGAGAGTGGCCGATGAAGAAGTCAGGGACTATTTGTTAAATATTCCAGCCTTTCAGGATAAAGATGGTGTTTTTCAATTTGATCGCTATCAAAATTACCTGCGATATATGAACATGAGTGCTGGTCAGTTGGAAGATCGCTTAAGAAAGGAAATGGTTCAGCAAAAGATACGAAACCTGTTTACATGGTCTTTAGGGTCTATTCACTCCCAAAAGGATCTTGATTTTTTAAGTCAGACCAAAACAGAGTTAGCCTTTGTTAAGTTCCAGAAAAAGGATTTGGGGGCGCCTTCGGAAAAGCAATTAAAAGCTTTCATGGAAAAAAAGAAATCTGAAATGGAAGACTATTATAAAAAACATAAGGTGAAATATTTTCAGCCAGAAGAGGTACATGCTCGACATATTTTAATTAAAGTGAAAAATGGAGACGAGAAAAAAGCTCTGGCTAAAATTAAAGAGATTGAAGCTCAGTTAAAAAAAGGAGCTTCTTTTAAAGAGCTCGCAGCCAAGTACAGTGAAGGCCCTACACGCAAAAAGGGAGGAGACCTCGGCTATTTTCAAAAGGGCAAAATGGTTCCTGAGTTTGAAAAAGTGGCTTTTTCTCTTCCTGTGGGGAAAGTCAGTGGGCCCGTGAAAACCTCTTTTGGTTATCATTTGATTAAAGTAGAAGATAAGAAAAAGGCGCACACGAAACCTTTTGAAGAGGTGCGCACAGAGGTGGCTAAAGAGCTTTTTGAAAAGGAACATTTTGAAACTTTAAAGAAAAAGCTTAAAGAGGCTTTGAAGAACTTGGAGAAGAAAGAGTCTGCTGCTCAGGCAAAAGCCTTTCTGAATCAATTTATAAAAGAGAAAAAGTTAAAGTGGGAGAGCACCTCAGAGTTTTCCCTGGATCAGTTTTATTACCCCAAGCTCAGTTTGATCGGGGATAAAGTTCTAGAAGAAGTGATCCACAAAAAGATTTTTAAGAAAGACTCCTGGGTTCCACAGCTTTTTCAGCAGGGAATTTTTCATTATTTGGTCAAGGTGAAAAAGTGGATTTGGCCACAAAACCTTAAGAAAGAAAAGGCGAACGAAGAACCTCTTTTGCTGGGAGATTTGTCCAATACTCTGAATTTCAGGGCCTATTATATTTTCAGTGAGTGGAGAAAGTTACTTCGTCAAAAGGCAAGAGTGCGTTACAATTCACAGCTCTTAGGGCAGTTAAATCGCCAAAGGGGAAGGCCTTCCAGAAACTAAACGGAGAAAGAAGAACCACAGCCACATGTTTTTGTGGCATTGGGGTTAATAAACACAAAACCTTGGCCGTTAAGTCCGCCTTCAAAGTCTAAAGTCATCCCTAGCACATAGAGGAGGCTTTTTTCATCCACAATAATTTGAACACCATTTGACTCAAAGGTTTTATCTTTGTCTTGGACCTGGTTATCAAAGTCCAATTTGTAGGAGAAGCCAGAGCAACCTCCTCGTTTGACTTTTATGCGAAGCGGTAGATCTTTGCCTTCTTCTTTCTTCAACTCTTGAATGCGTTTTGCTGCAGCAGGACTGACTTGAATCATAAGCCAAGGTTAGCATAAAAGGAGGCAAAAATCCAGAGGGGATAGTGACAAGAAAACCTCTTCTCGTTAAGGTGTTGAAAACAGGGAGAGGAAAATGTCTTGGAAAGACTATGATTTGTTTCAGCCTACAGAAGAACACCAAATGCTGCGGTCTATGGTGGCCGAATTTGTTCAGGAAGAGGTGGAGCCTCAGGCAGAGGAGTTCGATCGAAAGGAAGAGTTCAACCTGGATTTATTTAAAAAATTAGGAGACTTGGGTCTTTTAGGTATCACGGTTCCTGAAGAGTATGGAGGAGCTGGACTTGATGCTTTGGCTGCCGTGATTGTTCATGAAGAGCTGTCTTCCTCCGATCCAGGGCTTTGTTTGGCTTATCTGGCCCATTCTATTCTCACAGCAAATAATTTAGCTATTAACGGGGGCGAAGAGCTAAAGAAGCGGGTTTTGCCTTATCTCTGTTCTGGTGAATGGGTGGGGTGTATGGCCATGTCAGAGCCAGATGCAGGAACAGATGTTTTAGCCATGAGAACAGAGGCTCAGCTTGTGGGGCAGCAGTATGTGATCAATGGGCGTAAGATGTGGATTACCAATGGAACCCTTGATGAGAAAAAAACGCCAGCAGACTGTGTTTTGCTTTATGCCAGAACAGGAGAAAAAGATGGGCGCCCTTTGATTTCGACTTTTTTGGTGGAAAAGGGACATAAAGGGTACTCTGTAGGACAGAAAATTCGTGGAAAAACAGGAATGAGGGCTTCCAATACTGCAGAGCTTGTTTTTGAACAGTGTGAGGTGCCTCAGGAAAACCTGATTGGAGAAGAAGGAGCTTCTTTAAAGCATATGATGAGAAATTTGGAAATAGAAAGGTTGACCCTGGCGGCCATGAGTTTGGGTATTGCTCGTCGCTGTCTTCAGGTTATGAGTCAGTATGCTAAAGAGAGAAAAGCTTTTGGTAAACCCATCTCTTATTTTGGGCAAATTCAACGGCATATAGGGGAAAGCTATGCCGAATATCAGGCCGCGCGCAGTTATATTTATGAAACTGCAAGAACTTACAATATGACAGCCTCTGGGCAAAGATTGAACTCGGATGGGGTCAAGCTTTTTACCTCCACGGTGGCGAAGAACATTGCAGACCGAGCCATTCAGGTATTGGGAGGGTATGGCTATGTGAGCGAGTATGTTGTGGAGCGATTATGGAGAGACTCCAAGCTTTTGGAGATTGGAGGTGGAACGGTTGAGGCTCATCAAAAGAATATCACTCGAGATTTTTTAAAAACGCTTTAGCTTCATTTTGAATTCTAAAGATTTCGTCATAGTTTTGCATATTTTGATGTTTGATGTAGCCTTTTAAAAGAATGTCACATTTTTTTAAGAGAGTGGTTACGAGAGCTTTTCGTTCATTCCAATTAAGAAGAGGAGAGCGTAAATGCTCCTTTAAAGAGAGAACGCGCCAATAATCCATGGAATGAAATTTTCTGGAAAGTTGATCTGAGTGTCCCCCATGTTTAATCACTAGTGGTTCTTCTATAAAGTCTACATGGTAAAGAGCTGTGATTCTTAGCCATAAATCATAGTCTTCACACACAGGATAATGCTCTTTAAATAAACCCACTTTATGAAAAACCTCTTTATGAATGAGCACGGATGAAGGACTTATGCAACAGAGGGGAATGCAATGGATGAAAAGGCGTCCCCCTCTTTTTTGATGTTTTTTTTTCGGGTTCACCCGTTGGCCATTTCGCATCCAGATTTCCTCTGTATGAACGACCATGCATTTGGTTTGTATTTGTTTTTCCAGTTTTTGGGGAAGCCAAAGGTCATCAGAATCGAGGAAGGCGATCCATTCTCCCTGAGCGCGTTGGATTCCCTGATTCCTGGCATGGCTGACTCCAGAGTGAGGGAGATGGTGGTAGTGTATACGAGGGTCTTGGAGAGCTTGAGCCCATTGAGATGTGCCATCTGTAGAACCATCATCCATTATGAGAAGCTCCCAATCTTTGTAACTTTGTTCGACAACGGATTGGACGGCTTTGGATAGACGGGACAGCCTATTGTAAGTGGGGATAATCACACTGATTTTTGGCATAGATGTAAGATGCCTGAGGGGTTGTAAAAAAGCAAGAGGGCTTCTTTATAAAGATAACTTCTTGATATTTTTTGTGTTTTTAGATACCAATCAAATCTATGTTTTTTGAAGGCTCAGAAAAAAAAGTAGAAATTCAATGGCAAAAAGAAAGTCTCTTTTCTTTGCCAGAGAGCTTTTGGAGAGAAATGGTCCAGGCCAGTGGCGCTCAGATTCTTTCCTCTCTTCAAAATAGAAAGCTCCATGCCTATTTGCTCTCTGAGTCTAGTCTTTTTGTTTGGGATGATCGTTTAACAATGATCACTTGTGGTCAAACTCAACTTATTAATGCCATTCAGTTTTTTGTGGAGACTCAGGGGAGAGATTTCATTTCTTCTTTGATTTACGAACGTAAAAATGAATATTTCCCGTATTTTCAAAAAACCCATTTTTTTGAAGATCTTTCTGTGTTGCAAAGGTTAATTCCAGGGAGAGCCTTACAATTTGGTCAATCAGATGATCACCATTTATTTTTATTCCATACGCAATCCCCAGATTTTCATCCACGAATGGATGATCGGACTTTAGAAGTTTTAATGTACGGTTTAAAACCAGAGGTGGCTTGCTTGTTTTCTCAACCTTCTACGAAAGAAGATATCAGGCAGAAGTTAAAGCCCATTTTAGAGAGTTTTGAATTGGATGATTATTTTTTTGATCCATCAGGGTATTCCTTAAATGCTCTTCGTGGTCATGAGTATTTAACAATTCATGTAACACCTCAAGAAGAAAGTCCTTATATTAGTTTTGAATGCAATGCTCTTAACCATGAGGATAATTCTTATTGGGTACGATTGCTCATTCAGGTTTTTGAACCTCAGTCTTATGATGTGATTATCTTTGATCCTGAGCAGGAAGTTTTTCTGAACGCCGAGCCAGGATACACTCAGAAAGACAGTGTTTTTGATGAGTTGAAGGGGGCTCAATATAAAGTGAGTTATCGTCATTTTTTTAAAGCCAATCATGAGGTACAAAAAGCTAAAGAAGTGAGGAGAGAGTTTTATGAGTAGCTTTTCTGAAATATGGGTGGAAGAAAAACATAGAGATTTTTTAAAACAGTCTTATCGAGTGGAGAAAGTTTTATTTTCTGGGAAAAGCCCCTATCAGTCAGTGGATATTGTGGAAACCAGAGGGCATGGAAAAATGTTGTTAAATGATGGTCTTGTGATGATTTCGGAAAAGGATGAATTTGTGTACCATGATATGATAGCTCATGTTCCTTTATTTGTTCATCCTGCTCCTAAGAAAGTTTTGGTTGTGGGGGGTGGTGATGGCGGTACGGCCAGAGAAGTGCTTCGGCATAAAGAGGTGGAAACGTGTTGGATGGTGGAGATTGATGAAATGGTTGTTGAAGCTTGTCGCCGATTTATTCCTCAAACAGCAAGCTGTCTGGAAGACCCTCGCTT
Organism: Bdellovibrio sp.; assembly: GCA_003694355.1. Lineage (GTDB taxonomy): Bacteria > Bdellovibrionota > Bdellovibrionia > Bdellovibrionales > UBA1609 > J124. The sequence continues at coordinate 2,094 of RFKI01000284.1, read as the reverse complement.
GAATTTGAAAATTGAAGATGCTGTCAAATTTATGGAAACTACAGAGGAAAAATTTGATGTCATCCTGGTTGATTCCACGGACCCTATTGGACCAGCACAGCCTTTGTTTGGAAAAGAATTCTATCAGAATGTTTTTAGAGCTCTTACAGAAGACGGTATTGTGGTTTCACAGGCAGAATCTTCTTTTTATGAACAAGAAGCGCAAGGCTCATTACTTCAGATTTTAAATGAAACTTTTCCGCTTGTGATGCTTTATAACTTCAATAATCTAACTTACCCTGGTGGTTTGTGGTCATTTAGCTTTGCTTCGAAAGGCCTACATCCGTTGAAAGATTTTCAATCAAATCGAGTGAAGAGTTCTGGGTTAGAATTTTCTTATTATAATGAAGAGATTCATCGAGCGGCCTTCGCTCTTCCTGAATTTGTGAAAAAACAAGTGGGAAAATGGGTACAGAATTCATAGAGACTCCTGAACAAACCATTCATCGTCTTTCTCCTCAGGTGACTCCACAGCGACTTCAGAAAATGCAAAAGGTGATTGAGGGGCGGACAATGAATGTTGCTGTGATTATGGAAAATATTTATGACAGGGGCAATGTCAGTGCGGTGATGAGGAGTGCTGAAGCTTTTGGATTTATTAACTTTTGTGTGATTTCTCCACCAGGAAGTCGATTTAAGAAAGCCAATCGAGTGACTCAAGGTGCTGATAAGTGGTTAAGGATTTCTCGCTACAATTCAACAACAGAAGCACTGTGTTCTTATAAGAGCCAAGGGTTTCGTGTTATTGCCACTCATCTTGATGCGCCTAAGAGCATCTACGAGGTGGACTTCACCGTTCCAACAGCTCTTGTTTTTGGAAATGAGAAAGAGGGGGTGAGTGAAGAAGCCTTAAACTTGTGTGATGAGACAGTGATTTTTCCCATGAGTGGATTTATTCAAAGTTTTAATATTTCTGTAGCAGCAGCTCTTTGTTTGCATCAGGCTTTTTTAAATCGAAAAAATATTTTGGGAAAGAATGGAGACTTGTCAAAAGAAGAAAAAAAGCAACTTTTAGCCGAATATTTACTAAAGGATAGGAGCTAATAAATATGGAAAAGCTTTATGGTGAGAAAATGATTGAGGAAGCTCAATTGGAGCGTTTTGAAAATCGCACTCAAGTCAGACGTTATACCATTGAGTTCACATGTCCTGAGTTTACATGCATTTGCCCTCGCAGTGGTTTTCCCGATTTTGCAACCATTTATATTAAATATGTTCCAGATAAGTGGTGTGTTGAACTGAAATCTTTAAAACTCTGGATTAATTCATTTCGGGATAAAAGAATTTTTCATGAAGATGTAACTAATTTGATTCTTGATGAGCTCGTAAATCTCCTCGACCCTCATGAGATGGAAGTTCGAGGAGATTTTAATGTGAGAGGAAACATAAAAACAGTTGTAACGGCTACACATAAGAAAGATCAGTCATCATAAGCCCAGTCTTCATCCCATTCATTGCGAGAATTCTTTTTAAGAGGAATTGGTTTCCCTTTTTCATCCACAAAAAGGAAGGGAAAATCTTTCAGATATTGACCTCCAATGCGCGCTGCCACCCCATAGTTTATGGTCACGGGTTTGCAGGAGGAGGTAAAAGTTTTAAAGCAACCTTTAACGGTGTATTCAAAGTTGAGAACCATGGAAACTCTTTTTCTTAGAGAGTTTCTTAAGATTTTCTGGCCTTTTTCATTAAGGGTGATGGCGCAGGCTACCTCTGTTCCAAAGGTGCCTGCAGGTCGGTCACACAGTTGCTGAATAATAAGGTCATCTAAAACATTTCCAAAATACATGCGAGATTGAAGAGGCATTATGGGAATAAATTTGGCTTTGGGCCTTCGTTTTTTGATTCTTTTTTGAGCCTCTTTAAGAAGATCTGTGTTGTAGGTGGCTGTTAATGTCATTTGTAAAAGAGCTCGAGGTTCCCAAAAAGATTGATGGTATTCCATGTAACTAATGTAAGGAATTCCATTTGCATCTTGGGTGAGCGTCATGGCCTGAGGCACATAATAATAAATATTTTTATTTTGATGATCAGGATAAATGGTGATGTCTCTCACTG
>RFKI01000283.1 GCA_003694355.1 Bdellovibrio sp. | reverse complement strand
TATTGGAGAGTTATTTCAGAGAAAAGCAGTCAAAATTTTGTATCCACATACTTTTATGCTTTAGATGATCGGCCTGTTAAACTTTCTTTTCCTTATAATGGAGCTAACCTTTTTCCAAACTCATCAAAAAAAAATCATAATCTGATTTTCTCTTGGGAGAAGAAGTGGGGTGTATCTACTTATATGGCTCAAGTGTCTATGGATAAAGCATTTAAGAAATTGGCTGCTGAGGACAAAATTCAAGGTACCAAGTGGAAGGTGTCCCTCGATTCTCATAAAAAGTATTATTGGCGAGTGCGTCCAGTTCTAAAAGACAAAAACGATTTATGGAGTTTGGTTTATCCATTTTCTTTAGGAATTAAAAAAATAGAGCTTCCCGTTATTTCAGAAGTCCCTCAAGAAGTAACGCCAACCCTGCCTCCTTCAAAGGAACTGCAAGACACCTCTGTGGCTGTTAAGCTGGAAAAACCACAGAAGCCAGTGGTGCCACCACAAATTTTAAACCCTCAAAGAACAGTGGTCCTTCGCTTTTCCAAATCTGTAAATGTAAGGTCTCCAGCCTCTGTTCGTAAAAACTTGTTAAACCCTCCAAAGTTTGTTTGGAAAAAAGGATCTTTGGAGGATAAGGTGCTTTTGGAAGTGAGTCTAGATCCTGACTTTTCCAATCTTCTTGTGAGGCAGGAGGTTTCAGGAACTCATTGGTTCTGGAAGGATGTTCAACCTGGAGAGTTTTATTGGCGGGTTTCCAGTCCAGACAAGGAAATCTCTTCCCAGAATATAGGAAAGCTAAAAGTTTTGGTTCCACCAACAAGTAATCCGAAAAAAATTGTTAAGAACTTTGTCTATAAAAATCCTGCAAACTATGATCGGGCAGAATCTGTTCCTGTGCAGTGGGATCCAGTGCCTTTTGCAAATAAGTATAAGGTGATATTTAAAAAACCCTTAAAGAAAGTTCAGGTTGTGAAAAAAACATCTGTGGCCCTCTCTGCAAAAAAGCCAGGACATTATTTAATTAAGGTGGCATCCCTTGATGCTAAAGGCCGTCGTATTAGTTCCTATAAAAGCTCTCAAATTATTATAAACAAAAAAATTGACATTCCTCCGCCGAAGCTTTTGATGCCTAATGATGGAGTGGCCTTCTTGGCCATGGGGGAAGATCAATTCAATCCTGTTGTTTTTCACTGGAGTAAAGTAAAGTATAAAAAGTTTTATGAAATCGAATATGCTCAAGACCCCAGCTTTTCAAAGGTGCTTCTTCAAGAAAAACCCAAAGGTGTCTTTTATGTGTTAAAAAAACCATTTCCTGCAGGCACTGTTTTTTGGAGGGTGCGCGCTTTTTATGGAAAGGGTTATTCCCCCTGGTCTGCGCCTCAGTCTTTTCAAATTCAAAAACTAGTGAAAAATCCAAGAACAAGAAAATAAAAGAGGCGCCTTGAAGCGCCTCTTTAGAAATTTGGCTGCTAAAAATTTTTAGTTCTTACACCAGGGGAGGTTAGGTGAGACCTGGCATAAAATGTCGCAGAGTTGAGGGTTTTGAATGGGGCATTGACCTGGTTGACCAGGAAGAGGGTTTTCGCCTCCTCCCCCACCACCAGAGCTTTTTTGGATAAAGACACTGAGTGAAGAAGCTTTATGACCTTCACTGTCTGTTGCAAAAACAGTGACTTCCCCTTCTTTTTTAGGAGTTAAAAGTCCATTGTTATCAATAGTTGCGATTTCGGGATTTGAAACAGTGAATTGAAGGTCTCCTTTTGCATTCATGGCTTTAAATTGAAGTGTTTCATCAGGAGAAATAGTGGCTGCAGCAGGCACCAGAATCATTTTATTATGAACAAGAGCTTCCATTGCCGCTCCTGCATCGATTCGGCAGTTGCAAGCTGTTTCTATATTGACTTTTGCCCCAGTGGTTTGCAAAAGAGATCGCACTTCAGCTCCTGTGATATTTGGTTTTTGAGCCGCCAATAAAGCTACAAGACCACTCACAAGAGGGGTGGCCATGGAAGTTCCTGAAAGTTCACGATATTTGTTCCCAGGAATCGTGCTAATGATATTGAGACCAGGGGACGCTAAATCCACCATATGGCGTCCATAGTTGGACCAGCTCGGTTTGGTATCGTCTGGAGAGCTTGCAGCCACAGAGATGGTGTTTTCAAATTTAGCGTTGGCGGGAAACACATCCGTTTGGTCGTTGTTGCGACCATCATTAGAGGCGGCTGAAATAAAAATCACGCCAGCATCATTAGCCCTTTTCACAGCTTCAATGAGAGGTTTGGCCTGAGCTCGAGAAACGGTGGCTCCCCAACTGGCAGAAATGATTTTAGCGCCGTTTTTAATGGCATAATCAATGGCTTTAATTCCAGAAACCAGATCTCCGCTCCCATCTTTTCCTAAAAATCGAACAGGCATGATAGAGACGGTGGGGCTAATTCCAATCACTCCATTATTTACAAGACCAGTTGCTCCAATGATTCCAGCAACATGGGTCCCATGTCCTGGATTGATTCGTCCTACTTCATCCATGGGATCATTGTCATTATCTCTGAAGTCATAGCCTTTAATGACATTGCCTTTAAGAGATTCATGATTATAATCCACTCCAGTATCAATCACGGCCACAATGATTTTTTTATTGCCCTTGTTTTTTGCCAGCTTCCAGGCTTTTTCAGCATGGACTTTAGCTATCGCCCATTGTTCTCGAAGTTTTGAAATGGAGGAGGCAGTTAATGGAGCCCGAAAGGCTTTGAGTTTAAAATCCTTAACAATGTATTCCACTTCAGGAAGTTGAGAAAGCTTGGACAGAGTTGTCAGTTCGCTTTCTTCAGGGATTTCCACTTTAAGAAGATGAGCAGAGGGGTGGGAATCCATGATTTGTAGTTTATTTTGGGACTCAAGGCTTTTTAGCTGAAAGTTCATATTGAGGGGCGAGTTTTTTGTTTTGATAATATAGGTTGTGGCAAAAGCTGCTTGATAGGTGAAAAAAGCAGCAACCCATAAAAAGACGATCCTTGTCATAATGGCTCTCCTTTGTTGTTTTTTATGCAGTCAATTGTCTTCTGGCCTTTAAAAGTTTGTCCAATAAATTTTTTGTAAATTTTATATGGATAAAAAGACGCCTATAAAAAAGGAGTTGAAGAGGCTAAAATTTGAAAATAACAACTCTCTTTTCTGTCCTTTTGTCCAGTTTTTTTTTGATGCCCCAAGAC
>RFKI01000282.1 GCA_003694355.1 Bdellovibrio sp. | reverse complement strand
GTCATAAGACCCTTTACCAATAAATATGATCTCCTAATAAATATCTTTTATAATAATCTTCAATCGCCTCCTCAAGAGGCCACTGGGGAGCTGGCAAGCCCTGAGATAACCATTTATCCATCTTGGCTTCAGTAAAATATTGATATTGTTTTTTCAAGTTTTCCGGAAGGTCTATCCATTCTATCTGCTCTGGTTTACCCAAAGCCTGAAAGGCAGCTTGAGCCAGCTCAATCCAGGCACGAGCCTTTCCAAAACCCAAATTATAAATCCCTGGCTGCACTTGCTCTCTTCTCTGGTATAGTTCCCACATGCCTCTTACTACATCCTTTACATAAATAAAGTCCCTTTTCTGGTAGCCATCTTTGTACTTAGGATTTTCAGACTTAAATAATTTCAAGGAACCGTTTTCCTGTATTTGCAAGAAAGCTTTATAAGCAACACTTCTCATAGGACCTTTGTGATACTCATTAGGGCCAAACACATTAAAAAAACGCAAACCAAACCATAAACCTTGTCGACCCCACACCCATTGGTCAAAAAGTAGCTTAGACTCCCCATAGGGATTTAAAGCCACATACTCATGAGGATCTTTTTCGTCATCAAAGCCCTTGCTTCCATCTCCATAAACAGCACCGCTGCTAGCATAAATAAAAGGAACTTCATGTTTCTGAGAGAACTCAAAAAGTTCTTGCGTATAAAGAGTGTTATTTTTTTTCAAATACTCTCTATCCATCTCTAAAGTGGATGAACAAGCCCCCATATGAAAAATACATTGAGGCTTTTGACCCTTTAATTCTGGTAAAATATTCTCAGTTTCTAAAAAACGACTATATCTCTTAGTGCGAAGAAGTTCTGGTCGCTTTTCCAGCCCCACCACATCCGCACACCAAATATCTTCAACTCCATGCTCATTAAGCTCTTTAACCAAACAACTCCCAATAAAACCATTGGCTCCTGTAACAATAAACATAAACACCTCTTCTTTTTCATAACTATCACCGATTCCCCTGTTCCGTCAAAGTAACGCCAAACCACCCTTACTTCCTTAAATGGCTCTTTGCGCAATACAATGAGGAAAACTAAATAGACTCACTATATTCCTGAATAATCTGCTGAAAAGCACTTAAATGTTTCTTAAGAGGCCTATGAACTTCCTTAGAGGAAGAGAAAGCATAAGAATGTATCAAGCCCTCTATAAGAGGTTGTACTTGCCTTTTTGAGAGTTTTCCTTTTTGAATAGAATCCAGCATATCCTGAACGACAAGGATTAAACCATTACCCGTAATCCGAGGTTCAGCCCAAAAAGAACAAACCCTTTTATAAACGTCCTTTAAATGAGAACTTTTTAATCTCGCAGCAGAAAAAGCCAATCCCATCAGTTCTTCATATTGAGATAACATTTGTCTTAATTTTTGAACCAACTCTGGGCGAAAATCTCTGTCCTTCCCACTTGCCGAATCCGCCAACAATAAGCAGAAGAGCTCTCGGTCATTATCAAAAGCTTGATTCTGAACCCTCCTCTCAAGATATCTTTTAAAAAACCTTCTCATGTTAAAAATAGCTGGACGATTGACCCCATCTTCAACTTTTTGAAGTTTTCTAAAGGTTTTTTTCTTTTCAAAATATTCAAAAACCTTATAAAAATCTTGAACTTTTTGTTTATGAAACCTCATCAAAAAGCGTCTCTGCACGTCACTAAACCCTAGTTGTTTTAAAAAAATGAAAAGCTTTTCTCTCTGAAAGGCTTCTTCAAATTTTTCTAACTCTGGATGAGAAACATAATCTGAAAAAGGTCTTTTTTCCCTTGTTTCTAAGAAATCCACCATTTGAACAAATGCCTGGACCATTTTTTTGGCTTTATTTTTCTGCTCATTTAAATTAGTAGAAAAGCGCTCAACATCATCATATCTATACTGATCATGCCTAAGACCAAATTGTCGAACGCTTCCATAGTCAATAATGCCTCCTTCAAACAAGACATTATCTCCATCCCAATCCATCCAGGAAAAAATGTACTCTCTTTCTAATAAAGCAGAAAATTTAGCAAAACTTAAGGAAACAAAAGACAACAAAGCTTTATATTTTTGCCGCTTACCATTCCACGCTCCCTTGTTTTTTAAACGATCTATCAGGAAATCCACAGCTCTTTTAAGAGGTTCATACTTTCCCTGCTTTAAATATAAAAATAAATGAGCAGGACGAAATAGGTTTTTCCCAGCTCTCACCCCAACACCAAAACCATTTCCATGATCAATAATAGCTAAAACTCTCTCCGTAAGAATACCTTTATGATGTAAAACTTCTGAAAGAACAGCAGCCGAATAAAGCTCATCCAATTCGGCAAGACCACACCCATATCCATAATCCGTATTTCCTGTTTCCAATGGCTTTCCTGCCTGAACCGCTCCTGGGGACAGGACAGTCACTCCCGTTCCTCGGGAACTCACATCCCAAAAAACACCTCCACGCCCTTTAAAGCACCCATTCCAAATGCCTCTTCCATCACCAGAGGTCCCTCCTTTTTTATTGGCATGTTGCAGTTGCAAATAACGAGTCGCCATGTACTTATTGGGCTTCACATCTGAAGGAGCAAACTTTCGACCCTTCTCCTGATCATATTCATTGATAATTCTTAGAGAAAAAGTTTCTATGATCTTTTTTTCCAAAAAACTATTCATCTTTTCTGGATGCGACCATGGCAAAAGTCCCATTTCTTTAGCCAAAGCAAAATTAAAGTATGTGACTTTAGCTTGTCGAATGATTCTCACAGGATACTCAATAAATCCTTCTGGAACCTTTTCTTTCCATGGATGAGAACCATCAAGAACATCAAAAGACTTATAAGTTTTTTCGCTCAAAGTGAGTTTTTTCTTAGCAGCTCCCATACAAAGATGTTATCGGTGGGGCTAAGAAAAAAATGAGTATTTTAACGAGGTTATAAGCTCAAGACGAGGCTTTCATCGAGCTCAAATTCTGAATACCTGGACCATTGCATGGATAAAAGCAAAAAATATCTACTTTCACACACTTAAAAAATTTGCCTTTTCCGTTAAAAAAGCTTCTTTTCACTTCTTCATAAATCCAATGAAAATAGCCCTTTAGAACGACAATAGACTTTCCCCTTATCCAACTAATTTTTAAACCACTTTAATAAGAGCAAATCCTCCAAGAGGAGAGTTAAAATTAGTTAACTGCCCCTCATAAATACGGGCTACACAGCACTGCACTTCATCCTTATAAGCATAAACTCGCAAGTCCCACTTTAAACTTTTATCTTCTAAAGTGATTGTTGGAGGAGGAATATTTTTTTGAGCAATGGTGGGCTCTTTTAAAAGCCGTTCTAGATTTTTTTGAGTGATGTTTTTCCCTCGATAAACTGACTTCCCCCCATGAGACCTTTGTGGCTTAAAAAAATACTTTCTTTTATTTTTTATAATTTCTTCTTGATATCTTGAATCAGAAAGAAGGCGAGTTTCAGGAACAACACTTTTAAAAAAATTCATATCCTCAGAGGATATTGGCAAAAATTTTAAAAAACTTTCATCTGACCAATTAACGAGTCGCATTTTGTCAGCTAAAAGCAAATACTCTCTTGGATTTGGTGAAAAAGTGGCCCATTGATTCACATAAGCTTGTCTTAGAAGGGCTGATTCTGTTTTATTTAACAAAAAATCACAATATCTATTGTAAATAAAACCAACTGCTTTTTTTTTGAAAACCAATTGATCTCCGTCTTTCTTTATTTCTGTCACATCGGCAATTTCACTCTCCCAGCCCCAGGAGTGAAACAGATCTTGATACATTAAAAACTCAAAAAACATTTTTTG
>RFKI01000036.1 GCA_003694355.1 Bdellovibrio sp. | reverse complement strand
TTTAAGCACGTTGTGATATCTGAATTTAATAAAGATCTTCGGGTTCCTTCGGCTTTAATTGCAAAAATTGAGCAACGAATTCATTTGCATAATAAAAAGGAGGATGAAGGTTTTGATTCAAAGCTCTTAGCTTTTAATAAAACCAGAAAGTTTTTGCCTGTAAAAATTTTCTTGGAACCTCTTCATAAGGGTGTTTTGTATTCGTCAAAACCTTATCTTATTGAGTTAATCAGAGATGACTCTCTGATAGATTTATCTCATTTTGTAAGTTCAAAACGAGGTTCTTTTCGAATTCGTTTTGCTCTGGAGGATCGAGTTTCTTTGGAGCATTTTTACATTTTTTATGTGAGTGGAGCTAAAAAACGAACCATTGATGGTCGAGAGTTTGGGATGGGGTGCCAATCTTTTTCGGAAATATCAAAGTTTTTCAAAAAAGAGTTATTGAAAGAAGGCCTTGAGACAAATACGACAAAAGGGCGACATTTGGCCCTGTTGGCGGGGACCTATATTTTGGTGGCTCCCGAAAATGAAGAGTATAAGATGATTGCTTTTTCCATATATGATAGTCGTTATCCTGATTGGCAGTGTGAGGAGTTGATATGAAGCAGTTTATTAAAGACTTAAAAGAGAAGGATCGGGTTAACAGTGTGTTTTTCACAAAAGAGAAACATGAGCGAAAAGACAAAAACGGAAAAGTTTTTTTAAGCTTAAACTTGCAAGATGCCACTGGTGAGATTAATGCACGCGTTTGGGAAAAGGCGGATATTGTGGCCAAAAGATTTAACGAGGGTGATTGTGTTAAGGTTAAAGGCTTTGTTCAAGTTTATAAAAATAGAAAACAGCTAGTAGTTAATGATTTGAATTTGGCTCAAGAAGATGAGTATGTGTTAGAGGAAGTGCTTCCTGGGGATATTAAGGCGTCCGAACAGTTATATGAAAAACTTATAAAAATAGGTCGAAGTATAGCAAATGAGTCTATTAAAAGGATCACTTTGAAGACGTTGCAGGATCCAGAAGTTCATCAACGTTTATTAAAAGCTCCTGCTGCAAAGAGCATTCATCATGCTTATCTTGGAGGGCTCCTTGCTCATATGGTTTCGGTGTGTGAGATTTTAGATTTTTTATCTTCGCATTATTCGTTTGTAGATAGAGACTTATTGATTTTTGGTGGTATTTTTCATGACTTGGGAAAGATTTGGGAGTTGGAGGTTTCTAACCAAGGAATTCAATATTCTCGGCAGGGGCGACTTGTTGGACATATGTCTCTAATTTGTGAGTGGTTAGATAAGGAGGCCCTGGAAGAAGGTATAGAGCCTTCTCTTCATCAAGAGCTCAAGCATATTATTTTGAGTCATCATGACCAGGTTGAGTTTGGTTCTCCTGTGGAACCGCAATTTTTAGAGGCGCAGTTAGTGGCTTTAGTGGATAAGTTAGATAGTCGGATGGACTCTTTATGGGCTTTTATGAAAAGGGAAGTGGAGCTATCTGATCAAGGAGAAGAATGGAGTCGCTATCATGAACACTATGGACGTTATTTTTATCTTCCTATCTTGAGAAAAAAAATTCAGTCATCATAAATTCTTTTCATTGATTATGACGCTATATTTAACACCCTAACCTCGTTCAGGCACTATATATAGTGTTTAGATAAGATTTTTT
>RFKI01000281.1 GCA_003694355.1 Bdellovibrio sp. | reverse complement strand
TTTTTAATGGACCTTTTGTGATTGATAAAACCACATCTCAATATATAATTCTTAAACCGAATCCTTTTTATTTCCCACCGCTTCCCTCTCATATCCATATTAAAGTTTACTTTGTCCAAGACCCTTTTACAGCTTATAGACTCTATGAGACTAAAGAGCTTGATTTTTTACCTTATCTGCCAGCACCTTTTATTCGAGAATATAGGCAAAAAAAATCATTCTATTTTCATTTTGTGTTGCGAACTGACTACATTGGTTTTGGAAAACAGTTAGGAAAAGAGCTCAGAAAACGACTTTCAGAAGCACTCGATGTTAAAGAGTTTCAATCCCTATTTCAATCTCCGTCTTTGATTGGGTGTTGGGGACTGCCGCGATACTTTTTACCTAAATCCATTTGTATTTCTTCATTTCATAAAACAAAAAAGGCATTTAAATCTTCTTATAGACCTTTAGATTTTTACTATTCTCGAGTTGGGGGAGATGATACTTTGAAACTCGTTCAATGGATGCAACATCGATGGAAAAAAAATCTAGGAATCACCGTGAATCTACACCCTGTGGAAAGGGGAATGATGAGATGGACTCTTCTTAACAAAAAACCAGATCTTTTTAGGAAAAGTGTCCCCTTACAAGTTCCCACTTGTCTTAATGCCATGGAAATTTTTCACTCAAAAAATCCCAATAACTATATCTCCCTTAAGAATAAGGACTTGGATCGTCTTATTTCTAAACTGGAAAACTCTCAGAAAACCCTTCAAAAACAAAGACTTTGCACAAAAATAGCAAAATTTTTAGCAAAAAATTATCTTATTTATCCTTTAGGGAAATTCTACTTTCCTATTTTATTTAATGGATCATTTTCAGGGATTCACCTGACTCCTTTAAATCAATTAGACCTTCGTCGAATAAAACCTTGTGCCCAGAAAAACTGTCATCTCGAAGTCTTAAGTCCTTAAATCAAGGCTCCCCCATATTTGATTTTTAGAGCTTTTCTACTATAGCCTTGCCTCCTTTTTACTTTGGCGGCTTTTGAACATAATTTAGGCCTGCAGGCAATAGCGAGGTTGATGTCCAAGGTACTGTTTTCTTTTTTAAAACTTAAAACAGATGAATATTTGCAAAAACTTGCAACCAAAACAACAATCTAACGGGTTCGAAAAAATTAATAATATTAAATAGTTAGGTTGTTATAGGCGGAGATCTTCTTAAAAAACTCCTCCTCTTTATTAAAAAGATATTTTCTGAATATGTTGAACAAAAAGAATTTTTTGAATTCACATGCATCGCTTTCCAGGACGATAGTCAAATATATTCAAATAGTTAGGACTTGATATCTTTCTAAAAGTCATTTTCACAACACCTTAAAATCAAAGGAAGATTTATAATCGTCTCCAAATAAGACATCTCCTTGCAAAAACTTACGCCAAACTTACTTAAGACCAAAGTCTTTTTTTCCGATGATAAAGTATAAAACCATAAAGGAGCTCAGTATGGCTAAAAAACATTCTTCCTCAAATCCTAATAACATGATTTCTCTTCCCCAAGGCTGTCCTGTAGAAGGCTGTGGTAAAAAAGCAAAACGGGCAGGCTTTTGCGAGGAACATTTTAACTGGTTTAAAGCGGGGCTTGTTAATCGAAAAGGAGAAAAACCCAGCGACTTTGATAAAAAGCTGCAAAGCTACCAAAGGAAGAAAGCCGCCTAAAATGAAAGCCCTCCCCCTAAAACACTAAAAAAAATAAGGGCTATAAAAAAGACTTTTAAAGAAAAGATAAAATATTTCACAAAACAAATATCGGCTCTTTAGAAAGACTCTTAAGACAGACTTTTGCCTTGCATATTGAAGGATAAAGAAGAACCACTTATCCTTTGATAAAAAAGCGAGAGGTCTATGGGAAAAGCCTGGAAAAATCCTATTAAAGAACAAATAGCCCAAAAAAAAGGGAAACTGTTTACGAAATTAGCTAAAGAAATCTCTGTTGCTGCTCGACTGGGGGGAGCTGATCCTGAGGGAAATCCCAGACTCAAGTTAGCTATTCAAAATGCCAGAGCAGCTTCTTGCCCCAAAGACACCATTGAACGCGCTATTAAAAAAGGTGCAGGTCTTTTAGATGGAGAAAATCAAATTGAAGAACTCACCTACGAAGGGATGGCTCCTTTTAATGTGGGAGTGATTGTAGAATGCCAAACAGATAATAAAAATCGAACGGTTTCTGAACTCAGAGCTGCTTTTAAAAAAAATGGAGGCCATTTGGCAGAAAGTGGATCTGTTCTCTGGATGTTTGAACGCATCTCTTTAATAGAAGGGACAAAAGAAGGAGAGTTTGATCCAGAAGAAGAAGCCATTGAAGCAGGCGCCAATGATGTGATTCAAAATGAAGATGGGACCTATTCTTTTATTGGTGAAAAAGAAGACCTTGATCAGATTAGAAAAACCCTTCTTCAAAGAGGGTGGGACATCCAAGTCGCAGAGCTTTCTTACAAACCTAAAAATTTAACTGAATTAAAACCTGAAGAAAAAGAACAAGTTATTGAATTTTTAAAAAAAATTGATGACCTTGATGACACAGCCCGCGTTCATGCCACTATTGAGTAAAAATGGAATGCATAAAAATTTAAGATTTTATGATAATTTCTTATAGGGAAACGCCTCCCCCCCTCTCAGAAAGCCTTCCAACAATCCAGTCTTAAAGCTTATGAACTATAATCAGCCAGAAGATCTCATATATCGAAAAATAACTATTGAGTGAGGCTTTCTTGAGCCTGAAATGCTAGAGCATAATATTTTATCTTTTTTACCATATTATAAAATCCATTAGCTCGGCTAGGGGTTAAATTTTTCTGAATATCCAATTTTTGAATAAAAATAGGATCTATTTTTAAAATTTCATCAGGCTTTAACCCAGAATAAAGTTGAACAAGTAAGGCCACAAGACCTTTTGTAATAAGGGCATCACTGTCAGCGTAAAAATAGATTTTCCCATCAGGCTTTTTTTCTGCATGAATCCATACTCGAGACTGGCAACCTCTAACGAGATTATCATCCACTCTCCACTCTTCTTTTAATGCTGGAAGTTTTTTACCCTCTTGAATTAAAATTTTATACTTCTCTTCCCAAGAAGACGCCTTCTCAAAAAGCTTCACAATTTCTTCATTTCTGTTTTCTGTCATAGAAGCCTCTTTTTATTTGAAATAACACCTTATAAAAAAAATGTCTCTTATGAAGCTAAGGAAATTGCCATAAATTGGCACTGCAAACAGCTAAAAGAGACAAATCAGAGCTCTGAAAGAAAAAAATCCTTAGAGGTTCTTTCCCTAAAAAAGCTTTGATTTAAGCTTCTTCTTTTTTAAAACCAGATCAGTCGAACCTCTAGGAGCCTCTAATAGTATAATATTTACAATATCTTATAAATTTTTCACATGAGAAATCGTTGAAGAAAAGGCGGTTCATGGTGTATAACCGCTTATGCTTGTGAAATTCTTGGTTTCTCACAAAGCCAAGGAAATATGGGCGTTTAACGAAAGCCGTTGAATTCGAGGAACAAGAATTGCAAGTTAATGTAAAACAAAAAATAAAAAGGAGCCTAGGGATGAAAAAAGTTTTACTAACAATAGGATGCATAGGGTTAATGCTTTCTGCCACACCCAGTTTTGCTCGTTTAGGAGCTATTGTTGAAGCCGCTAAAAGCAGTGAAGTGTCAAAGGCTATAGAGTATTTACGTGAGCTTCAAAAAACACAAGAAGGTCGTGATTATCTAAAAAAACTAGGAGTTCATAAAGAGCTTTTAGACCCTCAAACTCCCAAAATGAGAATGGAGTCTTTGTTAAAACAAGATCCCCAACTCTCTATGTTTTTATCTTCAGAATACAGCAAGAAGTTATCTGCCGTAAAAAGTTCCCCTAAAAAACGCATTACTGATTTTATGAAGAAAAAAGAACAAAAAAAGAACAACTCAACAGATCAAGTTCTAAAAGCTTTAAATCAGCCAATAGAAAGAATTCTATCTCCAGAACTTATCTCAGATGCTCAATTAAGAGAAAAAACAAAAGCCGTTTTCCAAAAAGTCCGAAGTGCTGAAATTCTCTCTGGAAAGCCTCTTTTAGGTTCCAAAGCTGTTAGCTGCCTGACCTATGACAGACAGGCTCTAACAACACTCAATACAATTTTAGATACAGCAGCTTCCTATATTACACTCTCTCAGTATCCAAAAGCTCCCGAAACATTTACAGAAAGTGTAAATGCGATGGCAAAGTCTTTAGCTGACCGAGTAAAGACTTCTGTACAAGGTGCTAAAGAAAGATTATGCAAACTTTCAAGAAGTGAATGCCGTATTATTTCTCCTGCTATCGGCTCAGTAGCGTGCCGATAAGATAAAACGGTTAGTGTAAAATCTTTATTCACTCGCCTAACAGAAATTGTTAGTAAAACTCAAAAAATCCCTTTAGGCCCCAAAAACTAAAGGGATTTTTTGTATTTAGATACCTTGAATGGCACATGCTGTGCAAAAGAATATAGTGTATGAAAACAAGAGTCTTTTTCTGGTTCTGGCCCAACAACCAATCTCTTAAGAAAACTTTAAGAGTCTTCATGGCGACTCTCCTGTTTGGTTACTCGCCCCTCACTCTGATTCCTGGGCCACTTTATGCAACAACCTTTGCTGCTCCTCCCCCATTAAAGTCTATAAAAAACGAGGACTATCAAAGTCTTATTCAATCATACAATCTTTTTTTGGAGAATAATCTGGAACCTATAAAAAGAGAAATCGAAAAGCCCGTTTCTCTCTCACATCAAGATCTGTTCAACTCTCTTGCTCCTCAAATTTATCTTGCAGAAAATAAACTTCTGGAGCTCAAAAACAAGACTCAGGATTTTTTAAAAAAATCATTATTTTACATGCATGATGATTTATCAACCATAAAAGATAATTTCAGCAACATCATGTTCTATTATTTTGTATCTCTCCAATCTTTCTTGTCCCTGAAGTCACAAGTTGCTCTATCTTCTCCTCATCCTTATTTGTTTTTTATGACTACTCAACAGTCCCAAAAACAATCTTTAAATGGACTCCTATCTCTTTTTTCTTTACAAATTTCCACTTTTCATTTTACAGCCCTTCCTGATGTCATCAACCTTATCAAGGATTTAAAAGAAAACCTTTCTTTTTTAAAAACCAGATTAATTCAAAAAAGTGGTAACTTTTTTATATCATTTTATCCAGAAGAGGATTTTATCCTATTTGCATTTGAGAATGCACTGGCAGAAAAAGATTCAGAAGACCAAGTTTTGAACTCTTTAACTTATATGGTCACCAACGTACTCTATGAT